>JAJQEA010000236.1 GCA_021201905.1 Clostridia bacterium | reverse complement strand
GTATTCCCTATAAATACACGATGTTGCCAGAGCCGGGATATCCTCGAAATGTATGCTTAAGACGGTTTTACAGTCATCATGTTTTTGGAAAAAATCTATCAAAATATTTGGAAGAGATGAAAAAACCAGATGTAATTATTGCTGCTGTTCCATCACTGGATGTAGGGACTGTGGTGGGAAATTATTGTAGCAAATATAAGATTCCTTTTATCGTTGATATTCAGGATTTATGGCCGGAGGCGTTTAAGCTGGTGCTGAAAATTCCGGTTGTTAATGAAATTGTTTTCTTGCCTATGACATTACAGGCAAATCATTTTTATGGTCAGGCAGATCGTATTGTTGCTGTTTCGGAAACCTATATGCAACGTGGTCTTGAGAATAATAAAAAAGATCAAAATGGTTTATGCGTATATCTTGGAACAGACCTTGGTAAATTCGATGAAAACTGCAAAAAAGTTTCCATAGAAAAACATGATGGTGAAATATGGATAGCTTATGCAGGAACCTTGGGTCACAGCTACAATATTGAGATGATATTTGATGCATTAAATCAGTTGTTAGATAGAGTGGGGCAAAATGTTGTTTTTCATATTTTTGGAGATGGTCCCTATTTGAAGCGTTTTCAAGGATATGCTAAGAAGTGTAAAATACCATCAGTGTTTCATGGACGAGTGGCTTATCCGGTCATGGCTGCACATCTTTGCAAGGCAGATATTGTGGTCAATCCGATTGTAAAAGGTGCCGCGCAGAGTATCATCAATAAACATGCCGATTATGCAGCGGCTGGACTTCCCGTTGTGAATACGCAGGAGTGCCGAGAGTACCGCAGCATGTTGGAATTCTATGGATGCGGAATCAACTGTGAGGTAGAATCTGTGGAGCAGGTTGCCGAAGCGCTTCAGGAGTTGATTGAGAATCCGGAAAAGAGGAAAAGGATGGGTACAAATTCCAGATGGATGGCAGAAGAACGGTTTGACAGAAGGAATACCTATCAACAAATTGTGAAAGTAATTGAAGAATTAGTGAGGTGATTGAATATTGAAAAAGCTATTGATTATGGCATCCTTGTTCTGGCCGCAAAAAAAAACAGTGGTGGTCCGCCAATCAGTATTATGAATTTAGTACAGTCTGTGAAAGACAGTTTTGATATATATATCATCTCCAAAAACCATGAGATAAATGATAACAAACCTTTAGAAGGTATCCATCCGGGTTGGAATTTGTTCGATTTTGGAAAGGCATATTATACAGCGAAGGGCGAGCACACCTTTGGAAATATCACGAAATTGGTCAAAGAAGTAAAGCCGGATGTAATTTATCAGAATAGCTTTTTCAGTATGGACGATCTCCTTCCGGTACTTGTCTATAAAATGAGATATAAAAAAGTAAAAGTAATCGTTGCTCCAAGAGGAGAGTTCTATCCAGAGCGGCTTCAGATTGAAAAACTGAAGAAAATGATGTATGGAAAATTATTCCGATATTCCGGTTTACTGAAGGATGTGTATTTTCAAGGGACTGGAACAGAGGAGTGTTTGCAGGAAAAAGAGTTCCTGGGAATAAAGGACAATCATATTATGAATATCCAGAATATTTCGTTGCCGGATAAAGGTTTACACGGCGGAATAGAGAAAAAGCCGAATGAGCTGAAGCTGGTATATATCGCAAGAATCCATCCAACCAAGAACACCCTTAAGGCTATCGAATGGCTTGGAGAATTATCAGGCAGCATTCGGTATGATATTTATGGTTCCATTGAGGATAAAGTGTATTGGAATCAATGCCAGGATGCGATTGCCGGACTTCCGCAGAATCTTACAGTGCGGTACATGGGCGTGATTGAGCACGAGCAGGTTGCTACAAGGATTAATGAATACCATGCTTATTATATGCCGACTACCGGTGAGAACTTTGGTCATTCCATCGTCGAGGCGATGCTTATGGGAAAGCCGGTTGTTATCAGTGATCAGACCCCATGGACAGATGTAAATGGAAATGGTGGCTTTGCCATTCCGCTGAATAACGAGAAAGGCTTCATTGCTGTACTTAATGAATTGGTTGAGATGAACGCAAATAGGTATTCGGTTTTGGCTGGACAGATTGAGGAGTATATTAAGAATAAGCTGAATGTAGATGCGATTGTTCATCAATACATAACGAATTTTGATGGTGAATAGATATGGCAAATAAAATTATCAGACTATTTTATAATGGAATACGATTTATTGGAAATCCTGCATATTCAAATTTACTTGCAGTTGAACCATCAACAAGAATTAATGAGTCGGCGGATGCAATTCTTGAAATAGGAAGAAAATTCCGATCACGTCATAATGTTGAAATAAATGTCAGAGACAAAGCGATTATCGAGATTGGCAATGATGTTTTCCTAAATAGTGGTTGCATTATTACAGCTAGAGAAAAAATTGTGATTGGGGATAATACTATTTTTGGACCGAATGTGGTTGTTTATGACAATGACCATATGATTCGTGATGGAAAAATTCTTGATAATGAATTTGAAACGGAGCCGGTAACTATCGGCGCAAATGTCTGGGTTGGTGCAGGGGCAATCATATTGAAAGACTCTGTGATAGAGGATAACTGTTTGATTGCAGCGGGAAGTATTGTAAAAGGAAAAGTTGAAAGTAACAAAATGATGATTCAGAGAAGATATACAG
>JAJQEA010000065.1 GCA_021201905.1 Clostridia bacterium | reverse complement strand
TTACGTAGATGTAGGGTTTAGTCCTGCATACCGGATTTACTTTTGGAATTCACGGTTTATTTTGGCAGACGCAGGGCCTGTGATGGACCGCCATTGACCGCCTATGATTGTTAAATTTTTATCATTTCGTTTGCCTTTTCCAGAATATGTGTTATACTACTAACCAATATTACTGCACAGCCATCAAAATCCTGCCGCACCGCATACCCTGCGTACAGCACACCGGCTGCGCCCAGGGAGGAACCTATATGGAGCAGAGAAATCTTACCTTACTCACAGACCTGTATGAGCTAACCATGATGCAGGGATATTTCAAAGAAAAGGATGCCAACGAAACCGTTGTATTCGACATGTTTTACAGGACCAATCCCCACGGCAACGGCTTTGCCATCTGTGCAGGATTACAGCAGGTCATTGAGTACATTGAGGACCTGCATTTTGACGACAGCGACATCGAATACCTGAGAAGCCTGGATATGTTTGAGGAGGACTTCCTGAGCTATCTCCACGAATTCTGCTTTACAGGCGATATCTACGCCATTCCGGAGGGAACCGTGGTGTTCCCCAGGGAACCACTTGTGAAGGTCATTGCTCCCATCATGCAGGCCCAGCTCATCGAGACAGCCCTGCTTAACATCATCAACCACCAGAGCCTCATTGCCACCAAGACCGAGCGCATCGTCTACGCGGCCAAGGGCGACGGTGTCATGGAATTCGGACTGCGCAGGGCCCAGGGACCGGATGCCGGCACCTACGGCGCAAGGGCGGCCATGATAGCCGGATGCATCGGCACCTCCAATGTGCTCTGCGGAAAAATGTTCGATGTCCCGGTAAAGGGAACCCATGCCCACAGCTGGATTATGAGCTTTCCGGACGAATTGACCGCCTTTCGCACCTATGCCAAGCTCTATCCCTCCGCCTGCATCCTGCTGGTGGATACCTATGACACCTTAGGCTCCGGCATTCCCAATGCCATCCAGGTATTTAAGGAGATGAGGGAAGCCGGTATTCCTCTTACCTTCTATGGCATCCGCCTGGACAGCGGCGATTTGGCCTACCTGTCCAAAAAGGCCAAAAAGATGCTCAGCGAGGCCGGATTCCCGGACGCAGTGATTTCCGCCTCCAACGACCTGGATGAAAACCTGATTGACTCCCTGAAGATGCAGGGCGCCACCATCAATTCCTGGGGCGTGGGAACCAACCTGATTACAGCCAAGGACTGCCCCTCCTTCGGAGGCGTATACAAGTTAGCCGCTGTCATGGACAAGGCCACCGGCCAGTTTGTACCCAAAATCAAGCTGTCCGAAAACGCCGAGAAAATCACCAATCCCGGCAACAAGACCATACAGAGGATTTACGATAAGGGCACCGGCAAAATCATAGCAGATTTGATTTGTCTGGTGGGCGAGGAATTCGACACCCGCAATTCCCTCCTTCTCTTCGATCCCCTGGAGACATGGAAAAAGACCATGCTGTCACCTGACAGCTATGTCATGCGGAAACTGATGATTCCCATTTTCCTGAACGGAAGATGCGTGTACCAGTCCCCGAAGGTAATGGAAATCCAGGCCTACTGCAAAAAAGAGCTGGATACCCTGTGGGATGAATCCAAGCGTCTTATCAACCCCCACACCGTCCATGTGGACCTGTCCAACGAGCTGTGGCACACAAAAAACCAGCTGCTGGATTCCTTCCACAGAAAATAAGCAGGCAGGTACGTGTAAAGGCCGGAACCGCCTCCCCTCAAATCAGGGGATGCGGTCCCGGCCTTCTTAAATTTCTCCATCCACCAGAAGGGGAAGGACATTCTGCGGCAGGTCGTATATGACCATGTCGGCCTTCTCATCCAGCGGCCTGGGTATCCTGTGGATAATGACCATCTTCCTGCCCTGGAAATACCGTATGTAGTGGCTGTAAACCTCTGACCGCAGGCTGGTGCCCAGCACCAGAAGCACGTCGGCCCTGGCTATCTCCTCCGTGGTACGGCTCATGATTCTGCTGTCCACCATCTCCCCGTAGAGAGAGGTACCGGGACGTATCATGGCACCGCAGTCCCCACAGTGGGGAACATGGCTGGAATCCCTGATTTCCTCCATGGAATACAGGCGGCCGCAGTGGGGACACCTGTTCTTGTAAATGCTCCCGTGAAGATAAATCACATTCCGGCAGCCCACCTGTTCCGGCAAATCAAAAATATTGGTGGTGACAATACGCTGAAGCTTACCCTCCTCCTCCATCCTGGCCATCGCCCTGACAGACGGAGTCATGTTGGGAATCTTTTTCAGTATCTCCTCGCGGTAAAATTCATAGAAACGTTCCGGCCTTCTGGACAGACAGGAAACATGAAACAGCTCCTCCGGTGATTCCGAATACTTCTGCTCGATCTCATATGCCCGTCCTTCCTGCTTAAGTCCCAGAATGCCTCCCTCTTCCATCATCCCGGAACCGCAGATGGCAACCGTATAACGGCTGTCTGCTAGTATCTGCTTCAGGAGTTCCAATGTCTTTTCGCCCATCATACCCCCTCAGTCCTCCTCTTGTTCTGATTGTTCCAGAGCGTGTCCAAAACCCCCACACTCTGACATCATTATACCGCAAATCCCCCGCCTTGCCACAGGAATCCGCGGGAACTGTAAGCGCCCCAGAATTATTTTTGGAAATCCTACTTCGACTCCCCCATGCAGGATTTACT
>JAJQEA010000167.1 GCA_021201905.1 Clostridia bacterium | reverse complement strand
CATCTTGGGTTTGACTCGTCGTCCACCCTGGCTGCAAACCGGCCATTTATAATGAGCAGCCATCCACCATCCTTATCCTGAACAACCTTTTTATTTCCAGTGATCGTTTTTCCGCCGGCATTGACCACCCGGTAGGAATTTTCGTCCTCCCGGACCACACCGTATCCATATTCCTCATCCGCTTCCAGCCTGAGTCCGTTTATATAGTAGGAATCCTTTACCCTCTTGAGGCGGTTGCGGTTTCCATAGGCAACACCATTGCTTTTAAAACCAAAGGTGTACACACCGTCCTCCAGCTCTATCTTCAGCTCATTCCCTGTCTGCATGGAGCCGTCATTGAGCTCGTCCGGAGAAAAGAAATACAGGTCCGCCTTCTCGATACCGTATATATTCCCCTCTATAAAATCCTCTGATGACCATGCGTCCATATCATACTGGGCAACAAATGTACTGCGGGTATCAAAGAGCACAAAGCCGGTCTGCATCCTGCCAAGTCCGTCAAAGGCATAATACCGGCCATTGACTTTCTTTATCTTATTCTGATATATCTTTCCATTCTGGTCCGTTCGCCACCAGCTGTACTCCCCATCGTCATAATCGTCCTGTATCAGATTATCAGACGGATACATCCAGAGCCACGAGTCTCTCAAAAGACTTCCGCCGTCATACCCCGCATAGAACCTGGCGGGCACGTCGCTGGTGGGATTGCTTTTATCCGCATTGCTGACACTTGATACCTTGGTCCACCAGGGAAGCATGATTCCGTACTCGTCAAAGCCGTATGTGCTGCCGTTGATGTTTTTTTGTATCAGCCGGTCCCCATTGCTTTTTACCTTCCTGGAACGGTTGTTAAAATAAAGCCATACCTGGTCATATTCATCGTAATCCCTGCCGCTGATGTCACTGTCCAAATCCTCCAGTCCCTTTAGCTCCAGCTGCGAATAATCCAGCCAGCTCTCTGCCTTTAAGGCGCCGTCCTCATCCGCGTAGTACATGCCTTCCTCCAATGGGTTTTCATCCCCGCTCAAGGAATTCCCATCTTCATCAAACCATCCGGTCAGCATACGGCCGCTTTCGTCAAATATATAGCTTTTGCCATCCACACTCCTTTTAAACGAAGATGTGCTTTTGCGGTACGCTTTGCCGTTGGCGCCGAAATAATACCATCCGGCCTCATGGCCCTTCTCGTCCGCCTCATCCACCAGAACCCATGTATTTTCAGCCCGTGCTCCATCCTCCAGCACATAATAAAGGCTGTCCCCCTGTTCAATGAAACAATTCCTCAGCATGATTCCCTGGTCACCCAGGTAAAACCAGGAATCCCTGGACTGTCTCCACGTATTTTGCAGCGGCTCATTATTTTCATCTAAATATCTCCACTCCTCGCCTTCGCCCATCCATCCCTCAACCGCATAGGCGGTCACAGTCTGAAGATTAGTCAGTGCAAAAGCCGTAACGGCCAGAGTGCTTGCAATGATCATGATTCTTCTTTTCATCATCCTACTGTCCTTCCAATCCTTATTTGAAATATTTATGTTAAACCCTTTTTCAGGGGTTGTTTTACTCTTCCATATACACATACTTCTCTTTTCTGCCGTACCGGACCGCCTCCTCATGGGAATCAAAAAAGATGTCCAGCTGCCTTCCCTTTACCGCTTTTCCTGTATCCTCCACCGTGTAAGTCACCTCATCTATCACAATCCGGCTGCCAAGGGGAATTACGGATGGGTCCGCGGCAATGGTATGGGCCGCCTTGGGCACTGTCTCAGACTTGGTAAGTATTTCCTCCTTCTCCCCGCAGCACAGCACACAGCTGCAATAGCCCGTGACCTCAAACTCTCCCAGACAATCCGCGCCTTCCAATGGCCCTTCAGAATGCCTGTATACAGGACAGATTTTCCGTCCAAATTGCCTTGCGTCCTCATAACTGTCAAAATAAATCCGCAGCCTCTCCCTGGCTCCTTCATCCACCTTATCCTCAATCACATAAGTGCTCCCATCAATCAGCACCGTGTCCCCTAATTTAAAAACAGACAATACGCCGGCCGCCGTGCGGCCGTGCACAGGGAGCTCACCGGAATATGTCATATCCTTTCCATCCGAGCTATAGGCCGCCACCTCAAACTCCCCCAGATATGTAAGCTCCGGCCGGGATACAGCCTGAAAAGCAGCCTGAGACGCAGCTCCGGACTCAGGCTGAGGCTGATTTGAATCCAGTGGCTCTACCAGATACGGATTGTCAGCCGTTCCCGCGCCTCTCTGATTCCACCGGATCTGCTGCGCACCTGCCGTATATAACTGAATCATTGAAAATCCGGCCACCAGGGCAGTGAGACCGCAGCCGAGGAGAACCAGCCTGAGAATTTTTCTCATCATATTATGCCTTTGACAGGATTTCCTGAATTTCGTCATCCTGTATCCACGAATGTTATCTGTCATCCCCCGCCTCCCAAGCATCACAAATTATTATGCATGGAATCCAAATCCATATCTTTCTGTGTTAAAAATTTCCATCTGCTGCCTCCCAGGCTTTTGTCCCAAGTAATATCACAGTATCTCCACTCTCCGTCAATCCAGGTCCTGTTCCATGCATGGTCCCCGGCATATACAGGTTCACATACGAGGCCAGCGTTCCTGCACAGCATCAGATAAGAGGACACATATCCCCAGCAGACAGAACTGCCGTTTATAACCGCATCATAGATGGTACGGTTTTCCAGTGTCTGGTCATAGGAGATATTCTTATAGACCCAATCATAAAAATACTCAGCCTTCTCCCTTTCACCCAATGCCCTGCACTCCTGAACCACTTCTGAAAGCCTGTCCTCTACCTGTCTGTGTTCTGAAACAGCCCGTTGCGGATTCTCACACGAAACATAGATGGCAAACTTCCCATGTTCATCAAATGAATATAGTGTCACCTCTTCTTTTCCCAGATATATGTACCGGTAATAATATCTGCCAAAGGAAAACGCTTCCTCCTCAGAGTCAAAAACAATACCGGTCTTGATAAAACCGCTGTTTTCCCTCCCTTCTTTAAGCGCGTCCATCACTGCAACCCCAAGACCTTCAAATCTTGTATTCCGGCCGGACATCTGACAGGATAGCTGTCCGGTAACGTCTGCCTGTCCGGGGGGATGCTTCTGTCTGCTGCATTGCAAATAAATTTTTTTCAAAACCAACATTCACGATAACTATAAATGCAAACAAAAGGTAAATAGATCTCAGTATCTTGATTTTTTATCCCTCCCATCCTGTATTTACAACTAAATATTTCTTTTGTTGTAACTAAAAAGATGGGAGGGGGATGATAAAACAGAAAAAATAATAATAATGGGTAATTTTAGAAGAAAAAATTCCGAAGTTTAAGAAAAAGATAAATAACAAATATTATGCAAAATTTGCAAGTTGGTTTAATTTATAACCCAGCTTGGTTGTTATATCCTTTTTTATCGAATAATTTTGAAAAATATGTAGAATTTTGTCAACAAATGTAGTATACTTTTTTTAAATCTTTCAAGAGTATCCTAAAGTACAACAAAAGAAATATTCTGTTGTATCATGCAGGAGCAGTTTCATTTTTTCCAGCTGCAATCTGTGCTGGCTTCCGCTTTCCTTTGTATAAATCCTGGTTGTATTAATATCTCTGTGTCCCAGTATATCCGCTAATTTTGACAAGTTTTTTTCGATTTCATAATATGTCCTTGCAAAAAGGTGTCTTAGATTGTGAGGAAATATCTTTTCAGCCTTAACGTTGGCTTCCATGCCAAGGGCCTTCATTTCCCTCCATATATTACTCCGATCCAACGCCTTTCCGCTTTTTGTGACAAAAATCATCCCTGCACTGATATTCTTTTTTTCCGCATATGAGTGCAGCAGCATGCAAAGCTGCCTGGTTAACAGCACAGTCCTTATTCTGCCTTTACACTCGATTTCCGCCTGCCCCTTATGAATGGCTGCCACCGTGATAAACGACAGCTCAGACACCCGGATCCCGCTTGCGCAGATGGTTTCCAGCACAAGGGCCAGCCGTTCATTCCCATTGGCTAACGCAGTTTTTACCAGCCTCTCATATTCGTTCTTTGTCAGTTCCTTTCTCTCAGGATAAAAGGAGCTTTTGCTGATTTTTAAAAACTTGCTTTCACAGCCATCCCATCCATGGTATTTGAAAAAGCCGTTGAGTGCAGCAATCACACAGTTGATGGTAACCGGGGTAATACGTTCCCGCAGCTCCGCTTTCCATAGAAGTACCATCTCTTTGGTGACCGGCTCTTCTCCTGTGAACTCTTTAAATTGTTTTAAATGATGTCTGTAATTCTTTACTGTCTCACTGCTTCTTTCACAACTTTCCAGCCATTGTCCATACTCTTCTATCTTCTGGTAAGTTATAATCCTTTCATTTTTTCGTTTCATTCCAGCCTCCTGTTAATGTGTATTTGGGTTTAGTCTGCTCAGATGGCAAAAAACATCCAATATCCTTTTGGGATGTTGGATTCGTATATTTTATGATAAGCGATATCCAAAAATAATTCAAGAAAATAGTATCTTTCACGCCATGGAAATGATAAAATAAAAGAAACATTGGCTTTGAGAGGATGAACAAAATTTGGATGAACAAAATTTATACAATATCGCCTACAAGCACCTGTTTAACTGCATTCATTTTGGCTTGTATCCTGCCGGTTCCAGTCTTCCTACGGTTCCGGAGCTATGCAAAACCTTTAATGTTTCAAGCTCCACGATCCGCAATGCCCTGAGGCTGTTGCAGGAGGAGCATTACGTATCCCTGAGCCAGGGGCGCAGCGCAGTTGTAACTTATGATGTCAATGAGGAGGTGTGCCGGACAGAATACAGGGCTTACTGCTATGCCACCAAAGATTCACTTCTGGATCTGTGTGATGCCATGCTGTCAATCTGGCCGGAGGTCATGCTTCAGGGCCTGAAGCAATGCAGCGGCGGTGATTTGAAGGCGCTCACTGAAATCTTTAACCGGATGTCGCCTAATAACGAATATCCGTTCTTTGAATTTTTCTTTCAAATCCTGAAGGGCCTGGGGAATCCGCTGTTTCTCAATTTATATTTAAGCACAAGTTTCTTCGGGCACTCCACGATTATGCGCCTGAGGGACAAGGCATATATCTATGGCTATATGAACTACTTAAAAAGGGAGACCGCACAGATACTTTCTTTGTGTGAGGTAGCCGATTACGGACAGCTAAAGGATTTGCTGGTAAGTCTTTACCGGAAACACATTGAAGGGGTGCGCCAGTATCATGATTCACTGCCTCCGCCGGAGTATCCGGTGGAACCAATCCCCTATGAATGGAACTATTTCTCGGAGCGTCCCCTGGTGAATTTTAATCTGGCCATGAAACTTCTCCGCCAGATTTATTCCTTTTTCGGAAAACAGGAATTTCTCCCTTCCTTTTCTTCCCTGGCAAAACAGTATTCTGTGCCCTTAATAACAGTCCGGCGGGCCGTGAAAATACTCAGCGACATCGGAATCGTGGAGACGATTCCGGGAAAGGGAACGCGCGTGCTGGTGGGAATGGATAACCCGGCGCCCATTTCCAGGTTTTCCACCCCCAATTTAAAAAAGGCTTTGCTGCAATATCTGCAGAGCATGCAGATTGTCCTGATAATCTGCAAGGATGTAGCCCGGTCTGTTTTTCCCGAGCTTACGGATACTTCCATCCAAAACGCCATATCCTGGCTGCAGAACATTATTATCTCCAAGGATTACTACATGACATTCGGCGTCTGTTTTGTCCTGCTGAGCGAGAACGCCCAGTCACCTGCTTTGAAACAGATATTGGGCGGACTTATGCACTTTCAGTATCTGGGGTATCCGTTAAATGATGTAAAGCCTTATGATTTCAGGTTTGATTCCCGTTCCACCGCCGTCCTGCTGAAAAGTCTGGAGGAAAGGGATGGGGAACTGTTTTCAGCAGAGCTGCAGTGCCTGGCCCTCGATATATTTAAGGCCGGAAAAGAAAAACTAATCGCCGGCGGCATCCATGAGGCCGAAGCCATCGCGCTGCCGTCCTTCGGTTAAAGGAGGGTATCTTGAACATAAACGCTGTATTCATTCTCTTATGGATTGTAATATACGTTCTTCTTTACCTGCATGAAGTAAAGGTGTCCCATCTGCCGTGGTTCAAAGAGGAAGGGGCCGGGCCGAAAGCAGAATATGTCTTTAAGGCCGCTGTCAAAACAGGCATCCTGTTTTTGGGCTGGTATGTCCATCTGACCTTATTTATCGTATACCTGCTTCTGCTCTGCGGGTACGGCATGACATTCTGGTCAATCCGAAAGAGAGATAATCTGAATCTCTTCTTCTGGATGAATTTTTTCACCATATGCTTTGCGGCCGTCAACCTGGTCTGCCTGGCGGTGGTTTCTCTGGTGACCGGATATATGCTTAAGGACGTCTATTTAAACCATATGACCTTCCTGCTGGCTCTCTGCGCCACCCTCCTCATCATTCATCTGCTCAACGTGCTGTGGAGGAAGCAGAGCTTTGTGCAGTGGTTCACACTTTTAACCAGCGATGAAAAAAGGTTCAACCAGCTGGTTTCGTTTGAGTGGTATGCGGTTGGGTATCTGCTGTTTGACAGCATTTCCTGCGTTTTCGTACTGCCCTATTTCCTCTTATCCGTTTTTCTGATTGGCAGCTGCATCCTTCTCGTAATCCAGTTCGGCCTTTTTCTGGTCCATACATGCAGGATTATCCAGAAGGCCCATTATGAAGCGGAATACTACAAGCTGGAAGAAGAACGGGCCGACCACGTAAAACGGCAGATGGTTTTGCAGAAGCTGGCCTACATAGACACCTTAACGGGAGCGTTTACCAGAAGGTATGCCATGGAAATGCTGGAATCCATGCAGAAGGACAGGCTGGATGTTACAATCGCCTACATTGATGTGAATGGGCTTAAAATGGTCAATGACACCCTGGGACATCCGGAAGGGGACCACTACTTAAAAATGGTGGCCAACAGCCTGAACGAAAGCCTGAATAAAAGCGATATTCTTGCGCGGATTGGCGGCGATGAGTTTCTGGTTGTCTCCAACAGCACGGATAGAACTGCCATAGAAACCACGCTGGGAAGGGTAAATGAAAGCCTGATGTCATCAGGCGGGAAAGGTTACACTCCTTCCTTCAGCTATGGAGCCGTATCCGCGCCCCATCACGGGCCCTTTGACTTGGAGGCGCTGTTACGGGAAAGCGACCGGAAGATGTACGAATACAAGATTCAGTTTAAAAAGGGGGTGGTTTAAATGAGGCTGATACTGCCCTGGAATGGCTATTACACCATGTTTGTGGCTGTATGCTATTACATATACAACCACCATATATTTTCCTATATTGATTATCTCACCGGAAAGAGGCTTCCCAAATGGAAAAGCAGCGTCCTGACCTTTATCATCAACTACGAGGTATTCATGCTGATTTCCCAGCTTCAGTTTTACCTCATTATCAACTGGACCATTTTTGCCATATTCCTGGTCCTGGAAATCGCTGTGATTTACAGGGTGCCCTGGACCATGAGCATCTTCTGCGGAATACAGGGCGCCATGATTGGCCTTGCGTTCAATTTCATCACAAGATCGGGTACCGCCCTGCTTGTGAACCAGTCTCTTGCGGCCTTTGACTCCCGGATCAGCCACAGCATAGCCAGCTTAAAGCCATATCCCATTGCGGCCGGTTTTGTCCTGGCCGGCTTCGGTTTCTGGTGGCTTCAGCGTAAATTCAATGACTGGGCGGAAAAAGAGGAGAACCCGGACAAGTCAATGAACCTCATCTTCTCCCTCTGCCTCGTACTCTCCCTCTTTATCTATCTGGACTTGAATTTGCTGATTTATTTTACACCCAGCAATGAGCCGATCATAAAGTTATGGGGAATGAAATCCGGGATTTGCGTGTTGATTGGTTATTATATCGGAATCAGCCATATCCACACACTGACAAAACTCCAGCATTTTGAGAGACAGAGCTACACCGTCAGAAAGGAGCTGATTTCTCATAAAATCCTGGAGGAAAAACTGGAAAAATTAGCGTTTTATGATATTCTCACAGGCTGTCAAAGCCGCGAAGTGGCCTGGACAGCCATGGAACATAATTACGAAAATGGAACTCCTTTTTATGTATGCTTTGCCGACCTTAACAATCTGAAACCGGTCAATGACCATCTGGGCCATGATGCCGGCGACCGGTATCTGGTGGCCGTGGCCCATGCCCTGCAGGACGCGGCGGGAAGCAGGGATATTGTCAGCCGGTACGGCGGTGATGAATTTTTACTGATAACAGCGGAGGACGGGATTGAACGTGTCCGGGCCGGTATGGAAAATGCCAAATGGGCTTTAAAAGAGCTTTCCAATTCGTCTGAATATCCCTTTGAGCTATGGGTGAGCTATGGAATCGCATTCAGCGGGGAGTGCGGGGATTTGGAAGGGCTTATGAAGCTTGTGGATAACAGGATGTATGAGAACAAGCACCGGGATAAGCAGGAACGAAACAGCGGCTGACATCCGTTTATGCCAGCCGCTTTCTTCTTATGACAGCAATCCGCTCTCTGTCTCCTGCTTCCCTGCCTTATTCCGCTTATTCTGTATCAGGAACATGGACAGTATCTGTGAAACTAGCAATAAAGTGCTGACCTCTTCCTGGGTCCACAGGCGCAGCCCTGTGCATTCATCAAATCCCACGAAGCCTGCAAAAACAGAATCCCATTCAAAGGCACACTGGAGTGTGGAACAGATATCCTGGCTGGAGAACAGTGTTTCGTGCTCCGGCTTCAGTTTATGGATATCCCGGCAGTAAAATATCATGTTCTCATCAAAGAGGGTCTGGTAATCCCCACACTCCTTATAATTGACATTCTTCAACCGCCCTATCTGGGATGTGATACCTTCATTGCACCACTCATATGTGTTGGAGCCGTACTGCCCGTCATCCGTATTCTCAAATATATACGCGCGGCTCACATCAAACTGCTTTCCCACAATTTCCAGAATCATATTGACTGTACGGTCAAAATCCCTAGTCTGGTACAGATTGCGGAACACATAACGGGCCAGGTTATCGGAACCTTCCGCATAATGTCTCTCCGAGTCAATGGCAGTGCCAATGGATGACAGGCCGCTCCCTTCCAAATCCTCCGCTGTCTCGCCATCATAAATCACATAATTATTCTTTCCCTTGCTTTTAGCCCGGTACAAGGCCTTGTCCGCGCTTTTGTAGATTTCCTTAAAGGCGTCCCCATCCCTTGGATAGATGGCAATTCCAGTGCTGCAGCTCACTTTTATCGAGCTCTTCTCCGATTCAAACAGATGGCGGAACAAGTGCAGAAGTTCCCCCGCCTTTTTCTCTGCATCCTCCGGCCGGGTAATGTTCTTCATGAAAACCATGAATTCGTCACCGCCAATCCTGCCCACCACATCGCTTTCCCGCATCAGCTTCTTCATGCCGGAGGCGATTTCCGTCAGGACCACATCCCCGATCATATGTCCCTGGGTATCATTTATCTGCTTAAAATTATCCGTGTCAATCATGAACAGCGCTCCCATGTCATCCGGGCTGTCCATGAGGTATTTCTCAATCTGGCGCTCTGTCTCCGCGTGGTTATAGATACCGGTCAATGCGTCCTTCTCCGCCTGGTGTCTCAGCGCCTCTATCTTCTTTCTGTCCTCTGTCACATCCAGCCCTACGCTGTAGATGGAGGGAATACCGTCCCAGCTGTCCTCGCCGCTGATATAGCACAGTGTTACCGTCCATAAGCGTTCTTCCCCGGTACGTGTGTACGCCCTGGCCTCCAGCACCACATTGTCCCCGGACCTCTTTAACTCCTTGGCCATCTTAAAGGCCCGCTCAAAATCATCCGGATTCATACTAGTCACACCGGTTATGCAGCTCTTCCTCAAACTGCGATCTTGTATAGCCAATCATTTTGAGGAATATATCGTTATACCACAGCACCGTACGGCAATCCCGGATATCGATGCGTATCATGCCCGCGGGAACGGTCTTTAGTATGGCTTCCCTCTCCTGGTCCTTTTTGGCAAGCTTATACTCGGTGCTGTACATGTCATAGGACAGCTCAATACGCGCCCTGCGCCCCTCCCAGTTCAGCATACGGTCCTTGATAATAAAGGTGCGCTTTAAGTTGGGATTGTAAAACTCCCACTCGTAGGCTTCATCCTCTTTCAGATACTGGTTGGTACAAAACGGACACGGCGAGGTCCTTCCCTGTATCACCTCATAGCACTTTTTTCCAATCAGCGCGTCCGCATAAACCTGTAACGTTTCACTGGCGTGCTTGTTCAGATACAGCAGCTCATATGTTTCCATATCGCTGACGTAAACATTTCCCGCATATTCGGACATCATCCATTGGATAAATTCGGTTCTCTTCTGTATGTCCCTGCTCTGTTCATTCTGCTGCACCACCCATTTGCGGATGTCTGAATACAGGATATAGAGAATAGGAGGGCCACCCTCCGGCGGTTTTACGATTGTCCCCTTTAATTCCACCCATACGTTTTCCCCATTACAGTCCGTCATGGAAACCTGATACACGGCACTTGTCTCCCCCCGCCCGTAAGCTTCCCTGAAGCAGTCCCTCAGCCCTTCAAACACGTCTGGCTCCCCGCCGTAATACTGCCGAAGATCCGGATATTTACATAAAAAATCCTTTTTCTCATATCCCAGCATCTTATAAAATGCCGGATTACACCAAATAAAGGATAATGAATCGTCCATATAATGCTTGCTGATTCCGGTATCCAGTAATTCTAAAATGTTCTCTTCCATCATCACTCTTCCTGGCTGGCTGTTCATCCAACCGCTCCCTTTGTCTGTTCATTGCGCGTATAAAATTCTGCTCTGCTGGCAGACAGCCGCCTGTTACAGCAGCCACCTGTCCAGGGTCTGTGCGAGGAGTTCCATATCAATGGGTTTGGACAGATGTCCGTCCATCCCTGCCTGTCTGGTCCTTTCCATGTCATCCGCAAAGGCATTGGCAGTCATAGCCACAATGGGAAGCTTTTTGACATATTCCAGATCCAGGTTCCGGATAACGGCGGTTGCCTGGCACCCATCCATTACCGGCATCCGCATATCCATGAAAATCAAATCATAGTAGTGTTCCGGGTGGTTCCTGACCATGTCCGCGGCAATGCTGCCGTTTTCGGCTGTTTCCACCTCCAGATTCAACGAGGTCAGAAGTTCCACTGCAATTTCACTGTTCAGCTCATTGTCCTCAACCACAAGGACCCGCTTTCCATGGTACCGCCTCATCGGCAGCGCGGTATATTCATGTGGAAGCTGCTGCGGTTCCTTCAGTATGACCTGCTTCAGCTTATATATAAGGCGTGACTGAAACAGAGGCTTTACAATAAAGTCATTGACTCCGGCTTTTATGGCCTCATCCTCATATTCCGACCAGTCATAGGCGGATATCATGATAATAGGCATGTGATATCCGACATGGGCACGAATCTGGCGGGTGGTTTCAATTCCGTCCATCTCCGGCATACGCAAATCGATAATCACGGCAAAATAATCCCTTCCCCTGTTGTGGGCGTCCACCACCAGCCGGACAGCCTCTCTGCCTCCCGGCGCGTAATCTGTATCCATGCCAATGGTATTAAGCTGCTTGCATACATCCAGGCATATCATCTCATCGTCATCCACCACCAGGACAGGAAGTCCTGCCAGACGGTTTTCATCCCAGTCGGGCTGTTCCTGGAGTCTCAGATACACGGTCGCTGTAAATGTGGTCCCGGATCCATACTGGCTTTCCACCTCAAGGGTGCCGCCCATCATCTCCACAATGTTCTTGCAGATGGACATGCCCAGACCTGTTCCGGGGACCTTGCGGCATGCTTCATCGTCAGCCCGTTCAAAGGGCTCAAATACCCGTTCTAAGAAATCCGGTTTCATGCCAATGCCGTCGTCCGTCACCGAGAATTCAAAGCATCCGGTCCCTGCCTGATGGGATGGTTTTTCTTTGATCTCCAGGAAAATGTGACCTTGCTCCGGCGTATACTTTGTGGCGTTTGACAGCAGGTTTAAAAACACCTGCTGGAGACGCTGGGAATCCCCGATTACCAGCTCGTTTGACACGTCGCAGAGATGGGCCTCAAAGAACTGCCCCTTCCTGTCAATCATGGGCTGGGTCATGGTGACTACATTCTGGACCAGGGCCGACAGGTCGATTTCCTCCTCTGAGAGCACGATATTGCCGCTTTCCACCTTGGCCATGTCCAGTACCTCGTTGATCAGGCTTAAAAGCAAGCGGGATGAGGTGGTTATCTTACCCAGACAATCTGCAATCCGCTCCTGGTCATTGATATGTGCGCCCGCAATTGCCGTCATACCGATGATTGCATTCATAGGTGTCCTGATATCGTGGCTCATGCGGGACAAAAACTCGGACTTGGCGCGGTTGGCAGCGGTTGCGGCTTCCAGCGCATCCTGGAGCAGCTGCTTCTGGCGCTTCTCCTCCCGTATCTCTGTTATATCGGTCCTGGTCAGGAGCCAGATATTGCTGTCCCTGTCGTAATAGCTGAACCGCATCTTCTTGTCTCTCAGCACTCCGTTTTCAATCACATTGCAGTATACCACATATTCCCCCTCCTTCCGGAGAATGGGCTGCACGTGGGCAATGCTCAGCTTCCCGGTGAGCTGTTCCTGCTGTTCCTCAGGAACGTATCTGCGGTGATACATGGCCACCTCCGCTTCATAATCACTGCTGGCCGCCAGAGGAACCGGAGTGCCGGATTCCCGGTTGGAGGTGTACATCACATAGCTGTTCTTGTCGGCTTCTATGTAAACAATATAGTCATATTCAGACTCAACGGCTTTTGTTATGATTGAGTCCTTTTTGTACTCGTTGACATGAATACTGGTGATGAGGATGCGGTCGGGCTTTCCCTGTCCGTCCTCCAGGATATGAATATTGGCTTCATGCCATTCAAATCCAAGCTGCGCGCTGCGAAAACGCATGTCAAACTGCTTTTTCCGGCATTCTGTAAGGCATAGCTTCTTTATGGACGAAATGGAGGCCATACTGTGCCACTTGTCTAAGTCCGGGGAATAGACATGGTTTGCGGCATAATACTCATGGATCTGTCCGTACTCCATGGTCTGCCCTTCCATGTGGGGAATCATGTTATCCTTTAGTATGGTCACTCTGAAATCCCTGAGTGTGATCAGCCAGACTGTATCCGTGGTATGTTTCAGAATACCCATTAATTCTTCTGCGTGCAGGCTTTGTTCTTTCATGATAACCTCCGTAATAGTCCCTTGCATTATCCCGGTATATTTGTTCACATACCAAAAATTACTATAAGTATAACAAACACGGGCAGGAATAGCAACAATTTACGTCCCCTTCATATCCCCTTCGTATACCCCTCCATAAATCCTGTGGAAAAGCATCACTATCCATGTTATACTTATCCAATACATACTTGAAATGAGGTGGCCCTGTGAAAGATAATATGGAAGTGTGCCGGATTGTCTATGAGGTTTTAAAGATACATATTCAGTTTGGCGTTTACCACGATGGCGACATACTTCCTACCATGGAACAATCCGCAGACAATTTTCTTGTCTCCATTGATACGGTACGCTCTGCCTATCTCCAGCTTCAGCGGGAGGGATATGTGAGACTGTCCCCAAACGTAGGCAGCATGGTTGTCAAGGATTATTCTGATGAAGAAACAGAGTTTTTCATCCAGCAGTTTTTCTCCCGGCGCAGGAATGCCCTGATTGATTTAAGCAAATCCATACGGCCGCTGTTTAGCAATGCCCAGTGGATCGGACTGAAAAATGCGCCAGCGGAGATTTACCAGAATATGCAGCGGTTGATGGAGGGCCGTGAATTACAGCCCTTTATTGTATTCAAACACATCATAGAGGCATATAATTCCCTGAATAACGACTTGCTGTTACGGCTTCTCTGGCGGATTTTCACGTTTTATGAGGCTCCGTTTTTCTGCGTTCCCCGTAATCCCTGGTGCACCTTTGCCGTGGAGGAGTATTCCCCATGGACCCTGGAGGCCTGCCTGAAACAGAATTGGGGACCGCTCCGTGAATCCATCTGCAACGCCCAGGATTCTTTGTCCGTGGCCCTGAAACAGTTTTATGATGACAGGATTACCCTTCCTCCGTCCCAGCCGGAAATCCCCTTCTCATGCAGCGTCTATAAAAAGGCATCCCAGCTGCGCTACTCTCTCGCCATGGATTTACTGACTGCCATCAGCATTGGCCAGTATCCGGCCGGTACCATGCTGCCGTCCCTGAAACAGCTGTCACAGGAACGGAATGTCTCCGTGAGCACCCTCCGCCGGACCCTGGCCCTGCTTAACGGAGTGGGGGGCCACAGAGTCCATACAGTGGGTGGGAACAAAGGTCCTTCCCTTTCATGAAACAGCCAGTCACTGCGACTTTTCAAACCCTGCCATCCGCAGGCGTCTGATGGATATGGCCCAGAGCATGCAGGTCCTGACATTGTCCTGCAAATCTGTTGCCGAAGTCACCATCACATCCCTGGATACGGCGGGTCTGTAAAAATGCAGGGAACGTCTGTCCACTATAAGGGCACGCGGCCAATATGAACTGGTTACTTATATCACACTGGAGCTGCTGGAACAGCTTGCCCCCTATCAGGCCATCCGCACCGTTTACAGGGAACTCCTGCGGCAGCTCTTCTGGGGCTACTCCCTCCGCAGCATCTGGAAAGCAAGCGGAGATAACATCCGTTTTTACCTCTCATGCTTTGATGCCTTTATGGGTTCGCTGGAACAGGGCGATGCAGACAAATTCTCTGACCATCTGGAGCGGCTTATGGTCCATGAATTCCATTTCATGATTCATAACCTGGTCCAGCTGGGGGTGACGGAGACAGGAGAGCTATTAATTCCGGATATCAAATAATATAAAAAGGCCCCATCGCCAGGCAGCGCTGTGATTCCTGCCAGACGATGGGACCTTTTTATAAACCTGTCAATTGTGCATCCTTCATTGGTCCTGCTTGCGGATACTCAAGTATTCTTCCACCATCTCCGGCGGCACCATGTTGCCGCCTGTTGCCCAGGCTATATGGACAGCCTGCCCCATACAATCGCGGAGATTCTTTTCCCTGATATAGCCATCCATTTCCTCTGTATGAAGAAATGCGGCAAAGGAGGCGCATGCAGACGGTTCTATGAATATATCCTCTGTTTTTACCAGGGCGCGCATCAGGTCATACAGCTTTCCGTCCCCGATTGTACAGATTCCCGCAAGCCGCTTCTCAATCACCTTTCTCACAAACGCGGACGGCCTTCCCACGGCCAGCCCGTCCGCGTCCGTCTTTCCGCTGATTCCGAAATCCCTGACGCTGACCTTATCATGCTCTCCCGTGGCCATTCCCACCAGCATACAGCAGGCCTGGACCGGTTCCATGAAAAAGCAGTGAACGCTGTCTCCGTAAATCTCCTTCAGTCCATAGGCCACCCCGCCCGGCGCCCCTCCAATCCCGCATGGCAAATATACAAAGAGCGGGTGCTGTCTGTCCACCTGGATTCCCTGCTCCTCCAGCTGGCGTTTCAGCCGTTCTCCTGCAACCGCATAGCCAAGGAACAGATTGACAGAATTCTCATCATCCACAAAATAACTCATAGGGTCCTGGTCGGAGCTCTTTCTTCCCTCCTCCACAGCCGCGCAATAGTCGGACTCGTATTCGATAACTGTGACTCCCCTGCTTCTCAGCAAATCCTTCTTCCACTGCTTGGCGTCCGCGGACATGTGTACCGTCACCTGAAAACCCAGTTTGGCGCTCATGATGCCGATGCTGAGCCCCAGATTACCGGTGGATCCCACCTGGACCTTATATTGTCCAAAGAACTCCCTCATTTCACGGGTGTTCAGTTTCCGGTAATCCTCCTGCTCCGTGAGAAGTCCGGCCCCCATAGCCAGGTCCTCCGCATGTTTCAGCACCTCGTAGATTCCTCCCCTGGCTTTTACGGAACCGGATATAGGAAGATGGCTGTCCATTTTGAGGAACAGCCTTCCGGTTATTTTGGCTCCCCACTCCTGGTTCAGCTCCTGCCTCATGGCCCTGATTTCCCGCAGCTCTGATTCAATTATGCCGTTACTGGCAGCCGTTTCAGGAAAAACCTCGGCCAGATAAGGCGCAAAGCGTTCCAGCCGCCTTGCCGCATCCTGTATCTGTTCCTTTGATACTGCTTTTTCTCCCTGCCGGCTCTCCCCACACTCCCTGTCATTTACCCAGAACACCTCGTTTCCGGCGGCAGCTTCCGCCAACACCGGTATCTGTTTCATATATGCTTCTATTCTTGAATCCATGGTATCCATTCCTTTCTGTCTGTAAATTTATATTGTTTGGCTATTTGTGGTTCTCCCTGAAAAATTCTCCTGTCAGCCTCACCACCATTGGCGAAAGTTTCAGAAGAGCCAGCACATTGGGTATGATTAAAAGTCCCAGCATACAATCCTGGACAGACCACACGATTCCGGCCGTGCTCAGGCTTCCCAGCAAAATCAGCACCGGAAACAGGACGCGGTAAAAACGGTCTCCCTTCAGGCTCTTTATGTACATAAGGCTCACATGCCCAAAATACCACTGGCTCATGATGGAGGTGGACGCAAACAAAATCAGGCTGACCGAAACCACATATTTAAAAAAAAGGGGGGGGGCAACCGTCCCAAATGCCTCGGCCGCCAATGAGGTCGCACTTGCCCCTTCCAGAGGCACCCCGCTTGCCAGGATGGAAAAACCCGTGGTGCTGCATATAACCATCGTATCTGCAAACACCTCCACCACGCCGTAAAATCCCTGTCTGGCCGGATGGTCCACCTGGGCCGCCGAATGAATAACAGCCGCAGACCCTTCGCCTGCTTCATTGGAATACAGCCCTCTGGCCACGCCGAAGCGCATGGCCTCCTTCATTGTCAGGCCCGCGGCGGCTCCCATCCCCGCTTTCATGGACCAGGCTTCCTGCAAAATGCTTTTCAGCATAGGCAGGATGGCATCCATATGAGTGAACACCACCACCACGCCTCCCACAATATACAGGGACGCCATAACCGGCACGATTTTCTGGGCCACATCCGCCAGACGCTTAAGCCCGCCGCCTATAATGAAAACCATGACAGCCGCCACAAAGATCCCCGTGCACACCTTGGGGATTCCAAATACCTGCAACGCCACATCCGATATGGTATTGGACTGAATCAACGTTCCTCCCGCATTCTGGAAAAACAGGAGAACAGCCGCGGCCACGCCCAGCGTCCTGGCGTGGAGCCCCTTTTCAATATAATACATGGGGCCTCCGTAATAGCTTCCGTCCTCACCCTTTTGCCGGAACACCAGCCCCAACACGATTTCAGCATACTTGGTGGCCATGCCTAAAAACGCGGCTGCCCACATCCAGAACAACGCGCCCGGACCGCTTCCAATCAACGCGGTGGCAACGCCCACGATATTTCCGCTGCCCACACAGCTGGCTATGGCCATATAGAGCGCCTGGACGGAGGATACGGTTCCCTTATGGTCCCGGGACGCCTCTGTTTTCTTCTCTTTTTTGCAAAATTCCTTTATGATCCAGGGGATGGACCTGAACTGGATTCCGCCCGTGGCAATGGTGTAAAACGCTCCCAGTCCCAACAGCACAAACAGCATCCAGTTCCCCCACAGCAGGCCGGCCAGATTCCCCAGTACTGCCTCTGCTGTTTTCATCACTTCAACCGGTTCCTTCCCTCCGCCTGCGGCATATCAAATCCCATAATGGCTGCAAGAGTGGGCGCTATGTCAATCAGTTTCATAGATCCTATGTCGCACTTTCGTTCGATTCCCTGTCCCTCTATCATAAAAGATGCCCTCATCTCCTCAAACCGTTCACAATATCCATGCTGGGCCTTCTGGTGCAGTGTTTCCGTGCAGTAGTCCCCCTCTGCCTCATCCCGTATTTCATATCCCTTCTGTGAGGCCAGCACATAGTCGGCCAGAGGAAAACCTCCCCTCTCTATGGCCTGCTCCCGGTCCAGCACCTCCAGGATTCCAAGGGCCGGATCCGACGCCAGCTCCTCCATTACCTGGGCCAGCCTTTTTCCGGCCTCCTCATCCTGTCCATCCTTCAGCCGGATTTCAGACATGCCGCCGGCTCTCTGGGACCAGGCCTTCCAGTCCGTCACCCTGCCCGTTCCATCTGTAGTGATGAGTCCGGCTTCCCTCAGCTTTACGTTGGGCCGGATATTATACCGGTTATCCAGTGTCCCGTGGTCGGATACCACGCAGACAACGGCCTGGTCATCCGTCATACGGTGTACCTTTTCAATCAAATCCCCCAGCATCCTGTCAATGGCCTCAATGGCGTAGGCCGCCTCCCTGCTGTACACGCCGTACTGGTGGGCCATCTCGTCAAAGGAGGCAAAGTAAGCCGACATGAAGAAAGGACGCTCCTTGGCCTTTGGCGCAAGCTTATGGTCCAATACCCACATGGCTGCCCGAAATCTCTGCCTGTCCCCTGCCTCCGTCAGATCCAGACCTCCCGCGTACCGTCCGATCTCCTCCTCCATCTCCAGAATCATGCCCTGGGGCACGGACATGGCATCAATAAACCGGCTGTCAAGCTCCGTGCCGTCCCACCAGAATTCAGGTGTGATAAAGTCTCCTCCGGCAGCGACGGAAGTGGGAAAAGCCACGCTGGCAGACAGATATCCGTGTTTTCTGGCAGCCTCCCACAGGCTTTCCACCTTTCTGCTGGCAAACCAGTGCCACGCCCCCATATGCTCCCCCATTGGGTCAAAAATACCATTGTTATATATGCCATGGGTGGCAGGATTGGTTCCCGTGATGATGCTCTGATGGCAGGGATAGGTGAAGGTAGGAAACACACTCTGCACGCCCCGCCTGCAAACGTACCATTTTCCACAAAATACCTGCTTATATTAGGAAGGCTGATTCCCAGGCGTTCCTGTTCAAACACAAATTCCGGTTTCAACGCGTCCACCGATACCAGCAATAGGCTTACCTTATTTTTCTCCATATTCTTTATCCCCCTTAGTTTTCCGGCTTCTCAACTGAAATGCCTGCCTGTTCAAATGGCTGTATCTGCTCCTTTGATGCCTCAGAATCAGTTATAATCATCCCCACCCGGTCAATATCGCACATCTTCACCAGGGAATTCACCCCCAGCTTGGTGCTGTCCGCAATGACAATGGTCTGATCTGACGCTTCCATCATCTTTTCCTGCACGATAATTTCATCCATACGCTGGTAGGTGATTCCCCTGTCTACCGAGATACCGCAGGTGGTCAGGAAAAATGTGTTGATACTCAGTTTAGAAAATATCATGCCTGCAATGTCAGACACAAACGCCATCTCCTCCGGGCGGTACACACCCCCTGTGGCAATGAGCGTGATTCCCTTTGCATCGGCCAGCTCGTTTAAAATGGCGATGGAATTGGTAACCACGGTCAGGGAACGGAACGTCCTCTTTATGACACGGGCCAGCTCATAGGCCGTGGTTCCGGAATCCAGCGCAATGGATTGTCCCTCTTTGATGAAGCGGACCGCAAACTCTGCAATCTCCACCTTGCTCTCCAGGTTCTCCCTCTCCCTGGCCGAAAAATTCTGATACTGGATGGTCCGCTCCCCGGGCATCTCCTCCTTGTCCGCTAAAAAAGCGCCTCCTCTAGTACGGCGTATCAGTCCCTGGGCTTCCATGTTCTCCAAATCCCTGCGGACTGTTTCGGGAGAAACCCCCATTTTTTTCTTTAAATCCGCTACCTTGACGCTTCCGTCTGTCTGCATCAGGCTTATTATCTTTTGATACCGTTGTTCCGCCAGCATCCGCAACCGCTCCTTTCTTCCCCTTAATCAGCTTGTTTTGACTTTTTTTAACTACTTTTAACTCATAATAGCACATGTAATCACACGATTCAACCCTTTTTTTCCGTAAAATATCACAAAATCACTTATTTGTTTTCGTATAAAATCCACAATTTCACTCATTTTAACTCATATTAGCTTGACTTCGCTTATTTTACCACATATACTGTGTGTACGGAAACAACCAAACACAACAGAATGAAAAATAAAATCAGGAGATGAAAAAATGAAAACAATTGCAGACAACCGTCAATCAAAAAAATGGATTTCATTTGGAACATTGGTGCTGGGTGCCGGAACCATTTACAAGCTGGGATGTTTAAAGGATGCGTTTTATGTTCCCATGCAGGAATTCATGGGACTTTCCCATGCGCAGATAGGTACGGCCATGAGCGTGGCCGGACTGATTTCCACCTTTGGCTTCCTGATCTCCATCTATCTTACGGACCGGGTATCTAAAAAGGTCATGATTCCCATGTCGCTGTTTGGTATCGGTTTACTGGGCATCGGCCTCTCTACCTTCCCGCCCTACTGGCTCTTTCTGTTAATCAACTGCGGCCTCGCCGTCTGCGCGGACATGCTCTACTGGCCCACCATGTTAAAGACAGTGCGTCTTTTAGGCTCAGAGGAGGAACAGGGCCGTATGTTCGGCATCATGGAGGCCGGGCGGGGACTTGTGGATACCGTCATTGCCTTTGGGGCCCTGGGCGTCTTTGCACTGTTTGGAAGCAATGCCGCCAGCCTCAAGGCTGCCATTCTCTTTTACTCGGCAGTACCCATGGTAATCGGTATCATCGCTTATTTCCTTCTTGAGCCGGACGAGATAAAGGCAGTCAATGCTGCCGGAGAAAAAGTGAGCAAAAACAAGGCTGCCATGGATAATGTAATGCTGGCCCTCAAGAACAGGAACATCTGGCTGGTATCATTTAATGTTTTTTCTGTCTATTGTGTTTACTGCGGACTTACCTATTTTATCCCCTTCCTCAAGGACCTGTACGCAATACCGGCTGTTTTGGTTGGCACTTATGGAATCATCAACCAATATGCCCTGAAGATGCTGGGCGGTCCTGTGGGCGGATACCTGACCGATAAGGTATTCCATTCCGCCACAAAATATCTGCGCGTGGTATTTGTTATCACCGGAACAGCCCTGGCTGTCTTTGCGTTCCTGCCTCACAGCCATATGAACGTATATTTCGGCATGCTCATGACCCTCAGCATCGGCGCCTGTGTATTCAGCATGCGCGCCATATTCTTCGCTCCCATGGATGAGATCAATGTTCCCAGGGAAATAACCGGTTCCGCCATGTCACTTGGCTCCTTCATCGGTTATCTGCCCGGCGCATTCCTCTACTCCATCTACGGCAGTATCCTGGACCACAATCCCGGCATCAGCGGCTACCGCATTGTATTCCTTATCATGGCCGTGTTCGCTGGTGCCGGATTCCTGCTGAGCAGTTACATATTAAGTGTGATTGGAAGGGATAAGGCCCATCAATAATTAATTCCCTTAACGGCCAGCGCTCCATGGGATACCCCGAATACAATGTTCGGGGTTCCGTCTTTTTTAAGGACAAATCCGGCCATGCTGGGTGATAGCGTTTCCTCTTCCGCCGCCTCCGCTGCCGCGCACAATTCCGGTGTGAATATGCGGTCTGTCCCCAAAGCAGACAGTTCCTCCGGCGATTCTGCCGAAACACCGCCGTCCTTAAATCCAACATACAGGGGATAGGAAGCCAGGGAGGCCAATGCGTCCATATCCCGGTCCGCCACAGCCGCCTTTACCTTCCGTGCAAAGGCGGTTACCTCTTCCTCCGGCACCTGGAAATTGTCCGTGTAGCCGCTTTTCTCTGCCCTGTTTTCTGTGCGGTCTATCTCAAACTCCAGTCTTCCATATGCTCCGGGAGCAATCTCATATTTGTCAAATACAATAACCGGATTTCCGTTTTCATTCATATAAAACATGTTCTTATCCGTGATTCCTGTAAACCCGCCCTCTGACCCAGACCAGAAAGCGGCGCCGTCCTTCTCCTTCATATCCTCCATCTGGCGCAGTATGCTTTCATCCGCAATCCGGGCATAGTCATGGCCCAGGACATCTTCCAGTGTAAGCATTTTATAATCCTTTAAACCAATGTTGTAGTATCTTGTTTCACTGTAAGCCGCGGACCAGCTCTCAGTTCCCTGCACCGCAAAGGATAGATGCTCCTCTGTCTGGGCCTTGATTTCATATCCCACATGGATTCTAATATCGTGTGCTTCCCACTGCGCCTCTGTTCCTCCTGTTTCCATAAACGCCTTCTTATATTCCCCGGCGCGTTCCGCTGCCTCGTCTGCATACCGGCTGCACAAATCATATATTTCCTGATTCAAGGCAGCATCCAGCCCGTTGGTATCCTTTGCTATCATCTCCACGCTGGGGATTTCCACGGATATTTTCCAGTCCCCCTCATCCTTCTCATAGGACCGGAAGGTAAGAATCCGAGCTGCCGCTCCTATGACAGGAAGGCCGGCCGCCATTTTTGCAAAGGCTGTACTTGTGTTTAGCGCCGTGGTAAACACCAGCACAAGGGCCGCTGCCGCACCGGCCCATGTCCCCCATCTCCCGTTTCTTCTGTGTATCCTGACCGCCCCTATTCTCTGCTCCTGATAGTTCCTCTTTTCCTCTGACCGGGCGATTGCCTCCCTGACCCGTCCGGACAGTTCCGCGGGAATGGGGATCTCTTCATACTTTTTTCTTGCATCTTCCATCTGTCTCATAGGTCCGCCTCCTGTATATTTTGTTTTAGCAGTCTCAAACCACGGTATAGCTTTGCTTTGACCGTATTCAGATTGGTCCGTGTCACGTAAGCTATTTCCTTCAGCGTCAGCTCCTCGAAATAGCGGAGCTTTATGATGGTCTGCACGTCCGCCTCCAGCCGGTTTAACTGTTCGTAAACATCCTGCTCACTGTTGTATCCTTCCTCATAATACGGTATTTCCTGCCCAGTCCCTTCCTCTGTGGGAATCTCCATCTTCCGGTTTCTGAGCAGCATCAGGCTCTCATTTACGAGAATACGGTAAAACCATGTCCTGATTGCATTTTCATTTCTGATTGCCTCATAGTGGTCCAATGCCTTGTAGACAGCATTCTGGACAATATCCATTGCGTCTTCCTGGTTATGGACATAGGTGTAGGCCAGCCTGTAAAATTTTTCCTGATTGCTGACGATATAGTCCACAATTCTGTTATATAAATCTTCATTCATGGGTTTTGCATCCCTCCTTGCAGTATCCTTTGGCGGCACATCCTGTCGGTACATCCTGTCAGTACATCCATGCTGCTGATATATAGATTCTGCTTCTGTTCCAAAAGTTGCATTTGATTCAATTTTTTATACATTATCATGATAAAACACAATCAGGGCAGGAATCTGATGTTTCACCGATTCCCGCCCTGTCCGGCAGCCGTCCCCTACGGTCTGTTTCCGTCCTATATCCTTTAGCCCCGAATTGCCGCCATACGTTCCGACGCCATCCGCTTCATCGGTTTGACGGAGTACAGGCATACTGCCATCGTCAGTATGTCCGCTGCCGGCTGTGCCAGATAAATTCCCATGACGCCCATTATCCCGGGCAAAACCAGGATAAACGGAATATAAAACAGTCCCTGGCGGATGACGGACAGACATAATCCATATCTGGAAGCGCCAATGGTCTGAAATGTGATGGTCATCATGTAGCACAGTCCAAAGGCAGGATAAAGGGCCACCTGGGAAATCAGGAGTCTGGCCCCATACTCAATGACAGCCGGATTCCCGTTAAACAGCATAATAAGCGGCCTGGCTAACAGAATATAGATACCCGCCACCAGCACGGTAAGGATCAGGGACGTTTGCAATGCAAAACGCACAGACTCATGAAACCGTTCCTCCTTTCCGGCTCCAAAGGAGTAGGAAGCTACCGGCTGATATCCCTGCATAAACCCCATGACTACATAGCAGCCAATCAGCACAAGGCGCTGTACCACTCCGTATGCAGCTATAATAAGGTCCGCGTCTGTCATGGACTTTGCCGCTATATTGGTAAGGGATGTCGCCGCCGCAAGGCAGATCTGTATGACGGCTGTGGGAATGCCGATGAGGGTGACGGACCGGATCAAAGCCCACCTGGGTTTAAAATATTCCCTCTTTATTTTTATGACGGAACGCCCGGATATGTAGAACCACCCAAGGATGAAGCATGTGACAAACTGCGAGACGGTTGTGGCGAGGGAGGCGCCCTCCACTCCCATTCCCAGCCCCCAGTCAAACATAAAGACAGGGTCCAGCACCACATTGAGGGCGGCGCCGGTCACAACGGCAATGGATGAGATTTTTACAGATGACTCTGCCCTGGCCGCGCAGTTCATACTCTGCGCGGGAAGATTGGCAAGGGCCGCCACAAACATCCAGAGCGCGTAATCCCCGGCCTGGGGCAGCACAGCATTGGAGGCCCCAAAGGCCCGCAGCAAAGGCTCCATGAACATGATGCCCGCGGAACATAGAAAGATTCCGATGAATACAGATAGCCCCACCACGGATGTGACCGTCCTGTTAGCCTCATTCCTGTCGCCCGCTCCCAGTTGTCTGCCGGCCAGTACCGCTGCCCCTGCCGCAAAAATATTTTCCACCGATACCATGATGAGCAGCAGCGGAAGGGTAACGCCCACGGCGGCCAGCGCTATGTCGGAACCCAACATGCCGATATAAGCCGTATCCACAATATTGTAGACAGCCTTTGCCAGCAGCGCCAGGGTGGCGGGAACTGCCAGCCTGGTAATGGCCTTGGAGGGCTTCATATCACCCAGTATGGAATCCTGCGGTGCGTTTTCCTTCTTCATATCCCCACATCCTTCCGCTCCACCACACCATACAGAAGCACATCCAACGCTCTCCTGCAATCATCTTCATGTGTCCTAAAATCAATCTCCCGTTCCCCGGATGTCTGATACTTTGCATTGATATAATCCTGAAACTGCATGAATACATCCACCACCGTTTCCCGGGACACCCCGGCCCTCAGCTTAAGAGGCTCCAGTATCCGGTTTAATATGGATATATTAAATTCATCAAACCCGGACCTGCGCAGTCTGACAGCCGGTTCCAGATGGACCGGCGGCATGATGACCGCCTCGCAGAAAATTCTGCGGTACATGGGAAATGCCTGGAAAAACTCAAACCTGGCGTCAAAATAGAGCTGCAGCTGTCTGTGGACGGTTTCCCCATCCATTATGAGCTTCCCTTCCAGATATTCCGTCAGCGTCCGGAAACATTCCTCCACACAGGCCAGATACAGCTCATCCTTTGTCTGGAAATAGTGGTAAATAATTCCCTTGGACACCCCCTCGCTGCTGCATATATTGTTCACGGAACTGGCCCCATATCCCTGTTCCGCGAATTCCTTCAGCGCGCGCTCCATAATCCGGCGTTTTGTCTGCTGATTTTTTTCTTCCCGCTTCATGAACATTCCTCCTAAAAATATTAACCACATGGTCTATTTATGATTAGGATATCACAAATTGACTATGTGGTCAATATTTTTCACTTAAATCCATTCCTATATTCATGTGCTGCGCCAGGGGCGGGTGATAATTTTTTCAGCTGCCGCCTGAAGGACAGATATTAACTCTTCCCGGCTGTAGGCCGGATATGTCAAGAAACAGACATGCTCTCCTTTTACTGCAACGCATTCCAACCGCCGGGATATCCATGCATGATCCAGTCCCGCTATATCCACCGGGGTGAAATCTTCTGTGGAATCGTTAAACAGCGCGTTCTTCATCAGCGCATCCGCCAATCGGAGTCCGGTACCCTCACGCTTCAAATGATAGATATCCTGCTGCATCCAAACTTCACTGCCATTCACATCAACCACTTCATAGGTGTTCCAATGCCTGCTCAATAATGACTGTTCAAAAACGACCCTGCTGGTTCTGTTTTTAATAAAGCTTTGGGTCCTCTCTCCCTTCACGCCAATGTCCGAGAGAACAAGATAAGGCCCATCCGGTTCTGCCGGCATCTCATGATTGTAACGGCCGACCCACTGGCCCATAGCCAGCATGCCGGAAATTAAGATAAACAGGAACAGCGGCCGGCCCAGCCTCTGCCAATACATACCTCCGGGCTGGGAATGCTCCGTTGGCAATCCGCCTTTCATTTTAATGTATAACCGCCTCAAATACCATGTGCTGCATATGTCCTTCAATAAAAACCACAGAAAAAAACAGCAGCAGGCAAATTATTCCCGCAGTATCCTCAATCCATGCACGGTAAACAGATGCTGAAATAGGACGGATTACTCCGGTCCTGCAAAGAACGACCCCTGTCAGCAAAAAGAAGAACACAGATACGGGAATCTTAAGGAACGAACTAATATACCGTTTTTTCAGCTTCTTTAATGTTTCCTCCTGCTGCTCCCGGCTTATCCGCAATTCTGATGGGCCGCTGCCGGGATGTGTCCGAAA
>JAJQEA010000218.1 GCA_021201905.1 Clostridia bacterium | reverse complement strand
AAACCTGCAGAAGCCGCGGAAGGCGGCGCTGGTTCCGTACCGGTATGCCGGCGTACAGCGGCTGGTGCTGGACGGGGACGGAATCTACGAATATGGAGAACGCTCCGTGGTCAGACACGCCTATGGGGATTTTGAAAAAGCGGTTTATACGCCGGCTCATGTCTGCCTGATGAAGGGCCGAGGCGGGGCGGTCATCCTTCCCATGGCGCCTCTGGAACAAATGGGCGGCATGGAAATGCTGCTCAGGGCCTGCAATGAGAGAAGAACCGGGAAGCCCATGGGTTTGTATCCCAAAAGGGTACGTGTGCCCGCGGGAAAATGGGGAAAGGGCAGAAGAATACTGGCCGGGGCCGGAGCTGTTGCGGTACTGGGAATGACGGTGTGGGGGATATGGACGGCGGGAGGTATGAGGACAGCGGAACGTGGAAATAAAGCAGCAGGGAAAACACAGAACGGTATTATGATTACCGTTCCCGATGATACGGTTTTTGACCAGGTGGGCGCAGACGGAACCTATGTATCATCCCGCCTGTATTACCAAATCCGGCTTCCAAAGGAGGAGTGGACCCTCCAGGGAAGCCGGGATTTCGGGGATATTCTGGTTTCAGAGTGGGGGAGGATTCTGGTCAGAGGGTACAGGGAGCAGCCGCGGATTTTTGCCATAGTGGGAATGGATACACCCAGGACAAAGGAGGAATATATCCGGAGGACCCAGGGCGGACCAGGTGTAAGGGACGATTTCATGCCGGAGGTGCTGGAGTATACATACAGAAAGGAGAAGGCAGACGAGATTGTCCGAAAGGAAATACGGTATAAGGCAGATGCGAGTTCAGGACAGATATACGGGGAGGGGGAATACGAGGAAGGGACATACCAATATAGCGTAGAGCTCAGCGTGATGGGACCGGACTATTTCTACACCGCAACGGTCTGTCCCAGGGAAGAAACGCCGGAATCCATAGGAGAAGCCAGACGGGTCCTTGATTCCTTCCGGCTTCTGGATACGTCTGTGGGAATCTGCAAAGAGATGGAGGATGAGGTATTTCACGGGTATTACGGAACGAACTATGTCATGACAAATTGTCTGGTCCTTCTGGAGGAGGATTTGAGCGCGGAGGAAATCGGCGACTGCCTGGAGATGGTGAAGAAGATGGATGCAGGCTTTTTGGGGGTAAAAAGCGGGGATGCGCTGGCGGCCCGGACAAAGGACAGTCCCTGGCTGGGGATAGACAGCCAGAGCCTCCAGGAAAGCTGTACCGGGGAGAATGCCGGAAAGGTGTCGAAGATATTCAAGTCGGATGTGATTCTCTATGATGAATTTGACGGGGATTTGCTGATGGTTGCCTACAGTGACAAACAACAAAAGCATGTGTACCAGCGGGCAACCTCTTTTAATAAAGAAATCCTGGAATCCGAGTTTGGATGTTACGGAAAAGAGCAGGAGTTTCCTGAGGACCTACTTAAATATATGGACCTGACCAAAGAAGAGGCGGAGGCCATATGGACAGACCCGGAAGCAATATTCCAGATGGACAAATGGTATGAAATCGTCAGCCATATGACGAAGATGCCTGTTCCGGAAGAGTTCATCGGCATAAGGGACTATAAGGATTTTAAGGATGGTTTTGAAATCATCCGGAGATAACAGGAAAAGGAGGAAGTCAGACGGATGGCTGGTGGACGGAGGAAAATGGTATTATCTGGGGACAGATGGAATCATGTATGCAAACCGCTGGCTCCGGGACGGCGAATGGTGGTATTATCTGGGAGCGGACGGAGCCATGGTAAAAGAGACGTATACTCCCGACGGGTACTGGGTCAATGACCAGGGGGTGTGGGAGCCGTAGCACAGATAAGGCATAGACAGGGTAGAACCTCAAAAGAAGATTGGTAAATAACACGCCCGGAAGGGGTGCCATCCACAGTCTGGATGTCCCTTTCCGGGCGTTGTCTGCGCTATTTGAGCTGAACCATGTTATCCTTGATGCGGAAGGTTCCGAAGCTGCGGATAAAGCTGGAGATGCGGCTGAAACCATACTGCTTCACATCAAAGGAAGGGAATGTCTTTTTCAGCTCATCGTGTATAATGCTCAGATTATCCACATGACCATTATATCCCTTGATGATGCGGATGATTTCCTTTTCAATCTCGGCCTTGGAGATGCTGGCGCTCTTTTCCTGGACAAAATAACCGCCATGGAGCTTGACCACCTGGAAGTCGTTGTTGTTCAGGCTCTCCAAAAAGGTGGAGAGCTTGGAGTAGCCGTAGTTCCTGACATCAAAGTCTGAAAAGCGCTTTGTAAGGAAATTTCCCACCTTTGCAAGGATGATGGGCTGGTTCTGGCTGTTATTTTCAATGAGGAGCTTAGTGATGGCTTTCTGGATTTCATCGATGTTGGTAATGGTCTTCTGGTTCTCGATGACCGATGTCTCCGGCGCATCGTCAGAGGATATGATCTCCAGCAATTTAAATGTATCGCAGGCTGCACGGAAGGGCTTTGGGGTTTTCTGCTCCCCGATTCCCATGACAAACATCCCGGCCTCCCTCAGGCGCTGGGCCAGCTTGGTAAAGTCCGAATCGCTGGATACCAGACAGAACCCATCCACGTTACCGGAGTAGAGGATGTCCATTGCATCGATACTCATGGCCGAATCAGTGGCGTTCTTTCCTGGGGTGTAGCTGTACTGCTGGATGGGGTT
>JAJQEA010000026.1 GCA_021201905.1 Clostridia bacterium | reverse complement strand
CCCCCCCCCCCCCCCCCCCCCCCCCCCCCCCCCCCCCCCCCCCCCCCCCCCATATCATGGATTTTCCAGATTTTACACAGTTGACAGACAAACAGAAATATAACATTGCGGATTTCGTTATAGTATCACTGTGTTGTGATGAAGAAATGCAAGAAGGTATTGACCATCAGATACCAATGACTCAAGAATTGTATGACCGGACATTGGCTAAACTATTAGATATTGGAGCATGTAGAACACTTGTCGAATTTATGGACGATTTTGGAAATGAATTTGGGGCGGTAGATTAAAACCGCCCTGTTTTCATGATTTGCTCTTTGATAGATATTTATCAATATCAGATTTCTTAATCAACGTTTTACGGGGACTTAACCTATATACAGGAATTTTCCCACTGGCTGCTAGGTTATACGCTGTTTTGCGTGATATTCGTAAATACGCCATCATTTCTATAATTGTCATATATTCTGTTCCCGTAGCAATCACTCCTTTCAGAAATAATTATGTATAGGGATACATTCAAACAGCGCCATATTATAACTTGACAAATAAATATATTGTGTTATTCTATGAATAGGTTGGGTGTAAAGTAGGTGTAACGCGAACACAGCCTTCAAATATAACGTAAAATCGTACTTTTGCAGGGAATAGAGCGGGTCTCCAAAACCGTAGATGGGGGTTCGAGCCCCTCTTCCCCTGCTGACTATTTTAACGAATAGCCCAACCCGAAGAGAGTCGAGAAATTCTTATTTTATAAGATTTCTGGGCTTTTTCTTTTTGTATTTTTATTTGATTCATTCTGTTTATCTGTCCTGTATAGGATTGAGAGAATTCGTTTCAGGTATTTATTTCTGTTGTGGCTGAACCATATCATGGTAATTCCCTGTCTGTATTGGTAACTGTCCGGAAGTTTATAGCTCATGATATTTTTATTATTCGCCAGATTGACATAGGGGCGGAGCAATGTGATATAGAGTCCGGTAGCCAGATAAATGGGTATATCGTCATATGATTTTACAATTTCAATCCCTTTTGGCGTAAAGGGCAGCAGATTAATCATTCTATAGTCATTTTTTTTCAATCAGATATTTTGTGGTCACGATAGGATAATCTGCAAAATCATTGATTGTCAAGCCGTTCCTGTTGAGCGGACTGTTGACTGAAAAGAAAATCTGAGGTTCTGTTGAAATGATTGTGTGGAGCTTGATGTTGGGATTCGATATATTTGTGTCAGATAAAATAAATCCAAGGTCAATGGAACCATCCAGGACTCCGTTTACAACATCCGTGTTCTCACAGCATTGTAACTTGATGACCGCGGTGGGGATATAGTTTTCCCTTCTGAATAAGGAGAAGAATTCAGGTATAGAGGAAGAAAAGTCTATGCTCTGGCAAAAGCCGATGCTGACCCGCTCCTGTTTGGACTGGTGGGAGTCATTAAGCAGCACATCTAACTTGTCATATATTTCGGTCAGCTCAAGGTTAAGCAGGATTGCTCTCTGGGTTGGCATAATCCCCTTCTTTTGACGTGAAAATAAAGGTTCCCCTATGATTTTCTCTAATGCTGCTATGTTTTTGCTGATGGTAGACTGCGTTGTATAAGCCAGCTTGGCCGCCTGAGAAAAGCTGGAGCATTTCATGGTGATTTTAAAATACAGTATCTGCTGCAGACTGATATTATTCATGATTGCCGGGGACCCTCCTTGTACGGTGATATTTAGATTCATTCTATCAGAAGTTGTGTGTATTGGCTATGAAAAAAGCATATAAAAGCGCAGAAAAATCATGTAAAAATTGAATGGTATGTATTCGGCTTTGGAATAAATAAATTGCGTAACCTGTATTATAATGAATGTAAATCAGATCTGATATACATTAAAAAATAAAGGCAAAGACACATTTGTTTTATGTGGGATGCATGTCTATGTATTCCAATAAAACAGACTTGCAGGAGATTATGTTGATATGAAAATAGTGAGTGCGGATGTATTTCTTTTGGACGGCGGTTCGCCTGGGTGGAGGCCCATTGTCTGCCGGGTTAACACGGATGAGGGGATATCCGGTTATGGAGAGGCTTCTGTGGGGTTTGACACCGGGGCGCCTGCCTCGTACAGCATGATTAAGGAGGTGGCGCCATTGGTGATGGGAATGGATCCCATGGCAACAGAGGCAGTCTGGAATCAGATGTATACGCAGACCTTCTGGGCACAGGGCGGGGGTATCATTATGTTTTCTGCCATAAGCGCCATTGACATGGCGTGCTGGGATATAAAAGCAAAAGCCCTCAAGCTTCCCCTTTACAGACTGCTGGGCGGCAAGTGCCGTGAAAAATTACGTTCCTATGCAAGCCAGCTGCAGTTCGGTTGGGGGAAAGGAATGGTATTTGACAGAGGCTATAAAACAGAGGATTTGGCAGAACATTCCCTGAAGGCAGTTGGAGAGGGCTTTGACGCCATTAAGATTAATTTTATTACATATGACGAAAAAGGGAACCGCCTTGGATTTTTAAAAGGACCCATTAGGCCCGGAACAAGGGCGTTAATAGAAGAACGTGTAAAAGCAGTCCGTGAGGCTGTAGGGGACCGTGTGGATATCATTGTTGAGAACCACGCAAGAACAGATGCGGTGTCAGCCGTTGAAATGAGTGAAATCATAAAACCCTACGGAATTATGTTTATGGAGGAAACCTGTACCCCGATGAATTTGCAGGTACTTGAAACTGTCCGCAATCGCACTGCCGTTCCCCAGGCAGGCGGCGAGCGGGTCTACGGGAAATTCCATTATGCCAATCTGATTAAAAAGGATATTTTTCAGATATACCAGCCTGACTTGGGGACATGCGGAGGGATAACAGAAGCAATGAAAATAGCCTCCATGGCAGATGCGGTGGATGCAGGCATACAGATACATGTATGCGGAAGTCCCATTGCAATTGCAGCGTCGCTGCATGTGGAGGCGTCTCTTCCGAATTTTGTCATACATGAGCATCACGTAACGAACCGAAGCGAGAAAAATATACGCTTAGGCATTTATGATTATCAGCCGGATGAATATGGTTTCTGCCATGTGCCTGAATTGCCTGGAATCGGACAGGAATTATCTGAGTGGGCCATGGACCATGCATTACAAAAGGAGACAGTGAAAGGGGAGTAAATAACATGGGTGAAAGTGAAAATGGACTTAAAAGACAAATCGGTTTGTTTGGAGCGGTTGCTATCTTGGTTGGTGCTGTAATTGGTTCAGGAATCTTCATGACACCGGGAACAGTCGCCGCATCCGCAAAATCCTTTGGACCGTTTATGGTTGCGTGGATACTGGCAGGAGTCAGCGGTATCCTCTGTTCATTGGTATATGCTGAATTGTCTCCGGCCATGCCGAAGGCAGGGGGGCCATATGTTTATATAACAGAAGCCTTTGGAAATGGTTTTGGTTTTGTCTATGGATGGTCCATGACAATCGGAAATTACATTCCCCTGGTCGCTATGCTTGCAACGGGCTTTGCAAGCAATCTGGCAAAGCTGATACCGGGAATCACTCCTGTAGGCATTAAGATGGTGGCGTCAGCTGTTATTATTGCACTTATGATATTAAACATACGAGGGACAAAATTGGGTTCAACTATCGCGAATATTTTTACAGTTGGAAAACTTCTGGCCCTGCTTCTTGTTATCATAGGCGGTTTTTTCATCATATCACCTGAAAATTTCACATCTGTGACAACCAGCTCACAGACAGCAGAATGGAATAGGGTCCTGAGCGCTGCGTTTCCGGCATTTCTGGCATTTGGCGGTTATTACCAGTTAGCATATATGAGCGCGGATATAAAAGATCCCAAAAAAAACACTTCCCAAAGCAATGATAATCGGCATGATTATTGTAATCGCTGTCAATATACTGATTTCAGTTGTTTGTGTGGGAACTGTTGGATTTGCACAGCTTGCAGGCAGTGAGACTCCGGTTATAGACGCGGGCACCGCAATTTTCGGACCAGTGGGAACCATTATTGTTGCAATCAGTGCCAGTGTCTCGATTTTCGGAGCCCTGAACGGCGGTATCATGAGCTATCCCCGGGTATCATATTCCATGAGCCAGAATGGTTTGATGTTCAAGTCCTTTGGCAGGCTTCATAACAGATATAATACGCCCTATATTCCGACCTTATTTATTTGCCTGATTGCATTGGTATTTGTCTGGACCGGCTCCTTCGGCACCTTGTTGGGCATCAATGTATTTGCTGGCAGAATTCTGGAATGCATTGTTTGTTTATCGCTTTTGGTGTTGAGAAAGAAAAAGCCGGATATGTCCCGGCCTCTAAAAATGCCGGGATATCCCGTTACTACCATCCTTGCCATTGCAGTTACATTTATTATCTGTATGACATGTTCAGGACTTCAGATGATTAAGAGCATCGGACTGATGGCAACCTCCATTCCGGCTTATTTCATCTTTAGGGCATTGGATAAAAAGAAGGATTAACGTTTTTGGCTTTGGTTATCAGGCTTTGGTTACCGGGCTGAATCTGCAATAGCTTTATCGACTGGATTTTGGTATAATGTTGGAGAGGATTGAATATATTCACGCCAAGGGAGAAAAGAAGGTGAGGAGGCTATGAGTCACACGAAAGAGTACAGGGGAGAAAAGATAGCGGCCAGTCTTACAGCGCGTTTGATTCCGCCCGGCGCGCAATATTCGGACAGCTTCTGCAGACTTATACTGACTGAGCGTCACTTATATATACTGGAGGATAATTATGATGGCACTTACAACCAGCTTTTCACTTTTTTCGTTGAGCAGATACAGGACATGGAGGCGCAGGTAAAAGGCGCAAAGTATGAAAGAACAGTGCTGGGAGAAATGTTTATCAGTGGTATTTTAGCGCTTTTTGGAGGGATTATTTACTCTTCCGAAAAAAAGAAACAAGACGATGGCATCTTTTTCGTCATTACATATGATGATGGTACGGGAAAATGTAATCAGTTGTATTTTAAGGATTTGCAATCAAATTCAAATCATATGGTAAAGGCGTATCATAAGTTGAAGAAATCGCCGGATAAGATTCAAGGCCGGGACATTTGATCCCGGCCTCATAAATTGAGTAAAAGCCAGTTTTCCTTGTTCAATTTCCGCGTTTCCCCGGAATATTTGTTTACAGTCCATGTGTCCGCTGATATAATTATTATGGGGTGAGGTGGCGGATGATGAATGGTCATATATGGTTTGTGGGCTGGTATGATGGTGGGGATTATCACGAAATTAAAATTACGCAAACGGAAGTGGACAATTGCGGCACAGCCGGGAGTGGTTTGAATTCCATTTTATATTATGTCGGCGGTAAGTATGGGGATGAAGCTTTATACAATATGATATATCTGCAGTTCATTGAACCGGTTGGAACAAACGGCATCTTCCGGATGTGTGTGACAGACCCCATTAAAGTTCACCCTGAATTTCAAAATGGCGGAATATATTTGGTTGATTGCAATAGAACATTGATTTGCAGCAACATGGACGAATTGTATAGTAAACTGTTAAATGAGAAGGGCGATATCACATGATTGAAGGCCCTTCTTTTTGATTTCGGTGATTGACCTAATTGCATGCCTAAGGAAGAAAACGGCAGGGCCGTCATGCCTTCACTCAGAGTTTTTACCTCTATCTGTTCATCCCGGCGGGAAGGCTGCGGCTTGGCGTTTTGGTCTGAAAGCATGAACGAAAAGCAAAGTAAGGCATGATAGGATGATAGCAAAGCCTGAATTCAGACTATAAATTAAAGGTGGGATATGGTAATATATAAGCATCAGGGTGCAGCGTGCAGCTATAAAGGAGATGTTATGAGAAAGGGGTTCTGGAAGCAATTATCATACGAAGATAAATTCGATAGAAAGTACGCTTGCTGGGCAGTGAACCATAACGGATGGAGAAAACACAAGCGATGGAACAGGAGAGCTGCCAGGCGCGCGCTGAAACGATTGAACGAGGAACGTAATCCAATCTAATGTATGGCAAAAGAGGTTTATATCGACAGAAAAAGGAGTGACAGGATATGGCAGATATAAAATATGATATTATAAAAGAGATTGGCGTGTTATCCGAAAACGCAAAAGGATGGCGCAAGGAATTGAACCTGATTAGCTGGAATGGCGGCGCGGCGAAGTATGATATCCGTGATTGGGCGCCGGACCATGAGAAGATGGGGAAGGGGACCACGCTGACAGAGGAGGAATTAGAGAATCTGAAAGAGATATTACATCGTCTGTAGTCATAAATGCGGGATCTGAAGATATGGATTCGGAGCGGATATCACAGGCAGGCGCGCGGAGACAGAGGAGGGATGGCCCATCATTTATATTACAGGAGACTGCCACGGAGAATACACCAGGTTTTCAACCGATAATTTCCCGGAACAAAAGGAAATGACAAAGGATGACTATGTGATTGTATGCGGGGATTTTGGGTATTGGGATGATTCCAGAGAGCAGAAATACTGGCGTAAGTGGCTGACGGAAAAGAGCTTTACGCTGCTGTGGGTGGACGGAAATCATGAGAATTATGATATGCTCAAGGCGATTTTGCCTGTTTCCTGGAATGGCGGTAAGGTGCAGTACATTACGCCGTCAATCATCCATCTTATGCGGGGTCAGGTATATGATATAGGCGGAGTCCGCTTTTTTTACCTTTGGCGGGGCAGCCAGCCACGATATTGACGGAGGTATATTGGAGCCGGATGACCCGGATTTTAAAAAGAAGAAAAAAGGGACTTGACAGGGAAGGAAAGCCATACCGCGTCAATCACGTGTCCTGGTGGAAGGAAGAGATGCCTTCTGAGGAAGAGTATAATGAAGGGCTGAGGAATCTGGCAAGGGCAGGTGACAGGGTGGATTTTGTTGTAAGCCACTGTGCGCCCGCCCGTGTTCAGGATATTGTTTCAGAGGGTTTATATAAGCAGGATGATTTGACGTTTTATCTTGAGTTGCAAAGCCAGACGGTTTCGTTCACAAAATGGTTTTTTGGCCATTACCATGATAACCGGAATGTGCTGGATAAGTTTATCATGCTGTATGAGCAGATTATACGGATTGTTTAGGCCATGTCTGCTTTTGATGACATTGCTTTAGTTAAAATTGAGACCTGTCAAACATAGAAATACAAAACCAGGAGAACATGAAATGATATTATACAGGCCTGTGGGGACAAAAGAATTGGAACGGATAATTGAAAGCGGTTACTTAAGGTTTCCGCCCAGACTGCCCGAACAACCCATTTTTTATCCTGTTTTAAATGAGAACTATGCGGTGGAGATAGCGTCACGGTGGAACGTGAAATATAATGATGACCATAAGGGATATGTGACAAAATTTGAGATTGATGATGACTACTTTGAACGGTTTGAGGTTCACACAGTTGGAATGTATTATCATCAGGAGTTATGGGTGCCGGCTGAAGAATTAGAGAACTTCAATCAGCATATAATCGGAAAAATACGGGTGATTCAGGTGTTTCCGCAATAGGAAGGGAGGGCGGACGTGGATTATAAAAAGCTCTGTGATTCGGCAGTTAAATATGGCTCAGCCTTTCATAAGGAATTGGATTTTTCGGCAGACAGAGGGTATTTCTGGGCGCCGGGAGAGGACGGCATACCAGTTTTGATGAAAGATGGAAAAAACCAGATGTCCCCTATTACAAAGGTTTATAAACGTTTGCTGAATGGACCGGAAGATAATGTGAAATCGTTTTATGTTGTGGCCTTATTGATTGCCGATGGCAGATTGAATTTGAGTCATGGAGATAAAAAAGGTTGATCTGACAATTGAGGCTTTGGCATTGAAGTATGGCAGGCAAATGGCGCTGACATTCAAACCGGATTTAATCCTGTGCTGCCCAAATAGCGAACCGGCTGCCGGGGTCAATGCCTTCTGACTTCCAGAGAGGAGGAAAGCCATGCTGGAAAGATGGAAAAAACAGTTGTTTTCAGAGGATGGGATGAAAGTAGTCAATGTCCTGTTCATTCTTTTGTACCTGGTCAGAAATCCCCTTTTTACCATATGTGCTTATTCTGTATGGTTTGTTTATCTGGTATATTCTGTCAGGAATACAAAGAGTAAGGGGATGAAGATATTTTATTCCGTGTTAAGTATGTTCGCGATGATATCAGTACTGCTTAATGCTTATTTTACATTCACATAATTGCCCGCTATGAGTAAGGCGGCGATGTACAGGCATTTAGGCGTATAGAGCACACTTAAAAAGCGAAAGTCTGAGAGGAATATTTGTGAAAACATATAAGATTTACCAGGTGGATTCATTTACAAAGGATAGATTTCATGGCAATCCGGCCGGCGTAGTGCCTGAGGCAAAGGGACTGACAGAGGAGGAGATGCAGAGGATCGCCAGGGAATTAAATAATTCGGAAACCGCTTTTATTTTTGAAGCAGATGCTGCGGATTATGATGTAGAGGTACGGTTTTTTACACCCATGACAGAAGTCCCTATATGCGGCCATGCCACGATAGCGGCCCATTATGTCCGGTCCAGAGAGAAAAATTTAGAATGCGGAACAGTTGTCCAAAAAACAAAGGCAGGTTTATTGCCCGTGGAGGTTGTCCGAGACGAACATGACTATTCAATCATAATGACCCAGGGAACGCCTGCGGTATCTGCGCCTGTTGAGGATACGGTGAGAAACCGGATTGCAGACGCTTTGGGAATCGCCCGTGAGGAGATTTGCAGGGAATATCCCGTTGCGATTGCTTCCACCGGGCATTCCAAGGTTATGGTTCCTCTTTATTCCAATGAGCTGCTTCACGGACTTCAGCCGGATTTGCAAAAACTGACGGAGATTAGCAGGAAGATTGGGTGCAACGGGTATTATGCCTTCACACTCAATCCCCAGGAAAAAATATTGGTCCACGGAAGGATGTTTGCCCCGGCCATTGGGATTGCGGAGGACCCTGTAACTGGAAATGCAAACGGCCCGCTGGGCGCGTATTTAGTACATTATAATATTTTACAGAATGAAGATGAATCGTGCTTCGATTTTGATATTTTGCAGGGGGAAGCGATTAAACGCGATGGAACAATGCATGTTCATGTTGAAAAAGTGCACGGAGAGCCGAAGCTGGTCCAAATTACGGGGGATGCTGTCATTGCTTTTTCAGCGGAGATTGCCATTTAAGAGAAAGCAACTTTTCTTTTCCGGATATTTGAGTTATGATAAAAGCAATATTCTTAAAGGAGAGGAAAAAGCGTTGCTATGGGTTCTGATAAAAAAAGTATTATAATAATAGGATGCGGTGTACTGGGGTCAATTATTGCAGATGGTATTAATGATAAACAGATGAAGCACTATGAGATATCTGCGGTTTATGACAGGCAGCAGCTCCAGGCAGAGAAGCTGGCAAAGCGGCTGGGGGGTCAAAAGAGCGTTGTCTCTTGAAGAAATCATTGCATATAAACCTGCTTACGTCATAGAAGCAGCCTCTAAAGAAGTAGTGGAAAGCATGGCCTGTGACATTCTTAAGGCAGGAATTGATATGATTATTCTTTCTGTGGGGGCATTGGCGGATGACAGACTGGTGGAAAGAATCAATCAGGCGGGTTCTGAATCCGGGGCAAAGCTTCATGTGGCCAGTGGAGCCATAGGCGGCTTTGATCTTATGAGGGCAGTGGGTTTTGGCGGACTTGGAGATGCCGAAATACATACCACAAAGAACCCTCGTTCTCTTAATGGGGCTCCCTATCTCGATGGAAAGGAATTGCCAGAACATCAGGAACAAATGGTCTTTGAGGGCAGTGCAAGGGAAGCAATTGCAGGCTTTCCCAAGAATGTAAATGTTGCAGTCTCCATGGCGTTGGCAACCCTTGGAGCCGATGAGACAAGAGTCAAGATCAGCAGTTGTCCGGGGCTGGAAACAAACATTCATGATATCAGGCTAAATGGAGATTTTGGAACCATTGAGATTAAGGTGGCTGTAAAGCCCAGTGAGAAGAATGCTAAATCGTCAACCTTAGCTGCGTGGAGCGTTTTGGCTTTACTGGAGAAAATGGCGCAGACGATTATGCTGTGATGAATGACAGTGTGAATATTAAAATTGGATGGCAGAGGATTGCAAAGATCCCCTGCCATATTTTATTTTCTACACATTTATTTTAAATATACATAAAATATTTGTTGAATAGTTAAAATAATATTGTAATTAAGCGGATAATAGTGTATAATACAAACAGAAACAAGAGGTGTAGTTTTTTAAGTGAAGGGGGTTTATGATGGAACAGAAAATTCAACTGCTTACAAAGCAGGCACCGCCACCAGCTGGACCTTATTCCCAAGGAATAGAAACCGGACAATTCGTCTTTGTGTCAGGACAGAGACCGGTTGATCCGGTTACTGGAGAAATGAAAAGTGGAATCAAGTCTCAGACAGAGCAGGTGATTAAGAATGTAGAGTGTGTTCTAAAGGAAGCGGGCTGTACACTGGCTGATATAGTCAGGTCAACGGTATATTTGTCCGACATATCTTATTTTGATGATATGAACGAGGTGTACCGTGCCATGATACCGGAACCATTCCCTGCCAGATCTACATTTGGTGTTCAGCTCAGGGGGATTTTAGTGGAAATTGATGTGATAGCAAAAAAGACAGAAAAATGAAAGTAGGATAATACGTTGAAGGAAATCAGTGAATTATTACCGGCATTGGATGTTTTAATCCGAGGATTAGGAAAGCATTTTGGGGAATCAGTAGAGTTTGTAGTACATGATTATAAAAAGGATTTTGCCCGCACGATCGTGGCCATCTCCAATGGCAATGTTACAAAAAGAGAGGTGGGCGACAGCGGCACATCCATTGGATTAAAAATCATGCATAGTGAGGAGGCGGATGACGGTAAGTTTGGGTATATTTCCCAGACAAAGGATGGGCGTTATTTAAAATCCAGTACCATATATATTAAAGACGAGCAGGGTAAAATATTAGGTTCTCTCTGTGTGAACTGTGATATTACAGATGCCATGATAGCCAGAAATTTCCTTAATAGCTATGTGGGATCAGGAGAGGACGAGAAGGTGGAGGCCACTGTCTACAATAATGTGGATGATTTGCTGATATCATTGATAAATGAATCCATTCAATATGTTGGAACCCCGGTTGCTGTAATGAACCGGGAGCAGAAGATTGAAGGCATTCGATATTTGAATAATAAGGGGGCATTTAAAATAAAAAATGCCAGCACGATAGTATCAAAATACTATGATGTATCCAGGTATACAATTTATAACTATATCAATGACGGACAAAACCTGAATGATACCAGTGAATGATGAAGGGGGAAGGCAGATGCTGAATAGGGAACTGATAGAGAGTGAGTTTTCTTTCCTGGGCGAGGATATTTTTTTAAATGTTTCTTCGGTTGTAATGCCGCCAATAAGGGTTCAGAAAGCATATGAATCTTTTATGCAGGATTATATCGCCAATTATGGCGATGATATTGTGCCGAAGGCATGGGACATGGTTTCGGATACGCGTAAAAAAGTGGCACAACTGATTCATGCGGAGGATTCCCTCGAGGTTGCTTTTGTAAAAAATACATGTGAAGGTGTATCCATATTGGCAGAAGGCTATCCGTTCAAAGCAGGGGATAATGTGGTAGTCGCAGACCAGGAACATCAAGCGAACTTGTTCCCGTGGATCAACCTGCACCAACGTAAGAATGTGGACCTCCATGTGGTTAAGAGCAGGAACGGGGAAATCAACGCAGATGATATGATTGCAGCGATTGATGAAAACACCAAAATACTTACAGTGTCTGCCGTGCAGTTCAGCACAGGATTTTTTGCGGATTTACATAAGCTGGGCGCAGCGTGCAGGGAGAAGAACGTGATATTTATGGTAGATGGTATTCAGGCTTTGGGAAGATTGGATATAGATGTACAGGCCATGAATATTGACTGGTTGGTTGCAGGCACCAATAAAGGCCTTCTGGGAACGCTGGGAGCCGGAATCGTTTATTGCACTAACCGGATTGTAAAAGATATCATACCTCCCTATGCATCATATCAAAGTGTTGTAAGCCATGTGGCTCCGCCGGCCATAACTACCAATTTTGACTTTTTGGAATGGCACCCCAATGCCAGACGCTTTGAATCGGGAAATTTAAGTTATAACTGTATTAACGCAATCAACAAGGGAATTGAGCTGATACTGGAGCTGGGAATCAAGAATATTGATGAATATGTCAGGCGGCTGGAGATGTATCTGCGAAAGCAACTGGAAGATTTGGACCTTCATGTTGTGCAGGCAGAAGATGAGAAAAATTGGGGAGGGGTGGTATGCGTCTATTATGCATCCCACGCTGACGAGGAAGTGATTTCCATATTAAAGAGACATAAGATTCATTGTACTATGAGAGGGGAATATATTCGGTTAGGAATTGACTTTTTTAACACACAGGAACAGATGAATAGGGTATCTGCAGCGCTGCATGAGGTTAACAGAATCAACAGATAGGAGGGTATCTGTATGAGTATGATGGAAAGGTATAGGAAGATTCCGCTTTTGACGAAACTGCTGGTTGCTATGATAATAGGTATTATTTTGGGGGCTGTTTTTGGAGAAGAAATTAATGTCATAAAGCCCTTCGGCACAGTATTTTTAAATCTATTAAAAATGGCTGCAATCCCCCTTATTGTAGTGAATCTTATTTCCGGTATTTCATCCCTGGACGATCCGAAGATTTTTGGCAGAGTAGGGATTAAAATAATGATTTATTACTGTATCACAACGGTGGTTGCTATTGTTTTAGGTCTGCTTCTGGGAACTGTACTTCAGCCGGGCAAGGGCTTTGTGCTGCAGGGAACATATAACCAGGCAATTGAAACCATACCTTCTTTCGGAGACACCATAGTGGGGCTGATTCCGTCTAATATTTTTGCATCTCTTACAAATGGTAAGTTTGACCAGATTGTGGTGTTCAGTGCCTTTGTGGGTGTGGCCATGCTGTTCGTAAAAAAAGAGGACAGGGTGGTTCTGAAAAGCGGTGTAGACAGTCTCGCGAATCTGTTTAATAAACTGGTTGGAATCATTATGGGTTATGCGCCTATCGGAATCTGTGCTTTAATGGCCTGTACAGTCGGTACCTATGGCGCACAGCTGGGAGGCTTCCTTGCCAAATACCTTAGCGCATCCTATGTGTATGTTGATTCAAATAGCAGTATATGGCATTTTACTTGCGGTTTTTGGAAAGTGTAATCCATTCTGGTTCCTTAAAAAGGCATCCCCTTTAATGGTGACGGCTCTCGGAACCAGTTCCAGCCTTGCATGTGTGCCGGTTGGGATAGAATGTGCGGACAGTATGAATGTGCCCAAATCCATATCGGGCTTTACCATTCCTCTTGGTTCTCAGGTGAACAAAGACGGAAACGGTATGATGCTGGCAATTACATTCCTGTTTGCAGCGCAGGCCATTGGAGCACCTGTAACCATGGACATGCTGATAAAGGCAATACTGATATCCCTCATCCTCACAACCGGAGCCGGCGGCGTACCGGGAGGAGGAATTGTGACAATCGCTATTGTTATAGACGCATTTGGACTTCCTCTTGAGGTGGTAGGTATTATTTCCGGCATATTTGCCTTGATTGACATGGCGTATACCATGATGAACTGTTTGGGCGACTTGGTAGGAACCTATATAGTGGCTCATCTTGAGAGTAAGGATGTGAAAGCAAACATATAGACCAAAGTAAAAAGGGCGGGAGAGCAAGACTCAACCGTCCTTTTTTGCCGGATTAAGGTAAGGATATTTGTTATGATGACAGGCATTTACGGCGTATTCTTATCTCCATTCTCCGGAGGGCAGCACAGCGCCTGGTGAGCTGCGATGGTGGCTAACGTATCCCCCAATTGCATGAATATGGAGCTGATAAGGGCGATTTCTTCAGGGCTTTTACCTTCCGCAATGCAGCAGGCAAGCGTGGATATGGAAAGGGCAAGTTCGCAGGATTGCAAGACAAATCACCTCCTTGTAGTTATTTGATGGTCCGGCCATGGAATGGAGAATTCCGGTATGCCCGTTGCATAGGGAGCAATCTCATATTGCTGATAATATATGACAATATGTCCGGGCCGCAGAAAGAATTGACGTTAGTTAAAATTATTTCTCAGAAGATTGGGGTAATCTTCAAAGTAAGCTCCCGGGGATTCCTTTAAGCGTTCTGTGATTTGCCGTTCTATGGCTGTTTGGAGCCCGGCCAGGGCGGCGGGAGTAAGGGGAAAGATACCGCTCAGGTGTAACTGTCTGCCGGAATTGAAATCCCAGGTGTCCGATGTCCGCTTCAGTTCCTGGTGGGCGCCGCCCATGTAGGTGTGGGTGTCCATATAAAGACTGGTAATGCAGCCGGAATTATAGGTTACGTGATAATTCATGTCCAGAGTGTAGCGGTTGAAGGGTGGCTCATTGACCGGGATATATCCGGCACTCTCAACCGCCTGGGGGTAGAGGACGGTACGGCAATATTGTTCTGTCGTCTCTGCAAGCTGCATATAATAGGTGTTTGCTGTTTGGGCAGCAGCTAAAGTACAGGTGGTGGAGAAAGACGGATAAGTAATGTGATAGGTAAATACCGGTATGTTCCTATAAAACATGGTGTTGCTTAAGGTTAGTTCTGTGATTGTCTGCACATTGTTTTCCGATTTTAGGAGTTATAATAGTATATTCATAAAGCTTCCCGGCATGACAGTGTGAAACAGAAAGGGCGGTATGCGCAGTGGAATGGATGTTTTGCATAAAAACAGGGGCATGTGGGCAATAAAATCTATAGTGGCTTTACGGGCTGATTTTTGGTATAATATAGCAATGTTTATATAAAAGAATCTGATACTCAATAAAACAATGAGAGTTTGGAAACACAATGGAGGTAGTACGATTGTCTACAAGTTATTATATTTTTAACCGAAAAAAACGGGAAGAAATCCAGGAGTTTAACAGGTTCTGGGAAGAAACGTTCATTCCGGGATTAAAACAACAGATAGAGGATTATTGCGGTGAACGAAATGGAACCTATGTGAACCCGGATTTTGGAAATGAAGTAATCAATGAAAAAATATCCGGGATTTCGGACACGCCAGGTAAATCCGAGAGCTACGAAGTGGTAATAGGTGTGTCCCACTGGAACGGTAAACGGAACCTGTTCCAATGGGAGGGGTCCTATGTTGAGGAACATATTATCCGCGACGAGGCCAGCCTGGTGGAATTCTTTAACAGCAGGATGAACCAGCAGCAATACAGCATTGTGGATGAATTTGATAAAGAGTATACACTGGATGCGTTCCTGAATGCCATAAAATATGACGGGGACGAATCAGCTTCCTGATAATATAATATACAGATATATTGTTACACTGATGCGGATGCGTGAAAGGCGGGTCCGCTTTTTTTTCATTTTAAGCAGGGGAATCAGACGGGAAATTTGACTGGGGACTGAGGAAACAGTACGCGGAAAAAGACCGGGAAACAGATGAAAGGAAACAAATGTTCGGATTTTGTTTGACAACATGGGCTGTGTTTGATATACTTTACATATCGAACAAATGTTTGGAGGCGGTGCAATGTCAAGAAGCAGAGACTATGCGGTCAGATGTCCTAAATGTGGTTCTATTATGCCATTTGAATTATATGACAGTATTACATCATCCCTGCATCCGGAGCTGAGGCAGCAGATTCTGGACGGCCGGTTTGAAACCGTAGTATGCCCTGAGTGTAAGGCTGTATCGTACATACAGTATGATATTTTGTATCACGATCCGGCCAGAAGGTTTATGGTATGTGTGGGAACGGATTATTCGGAGGTGTTTCAGCAGCTTGATTGTCCGGCAGGATATAAGCTGAGATATGTGGATGATTATAAGCAGCTGGCCGAGAAGATACGGATTTTTGAGGCAGGGCTGAATGATGGAATCATGGAGATAACAAAGGAGGCCATGCGCCACATGGCTAAGAGGAACCTGGAGCTATATTATGCAGGCGGCAGGAGAAAGCTGATGTATTTCACGGTTCCGGGGCAGGAGAAGCATGTAGCGGTATCACAGGGCCTGTATACACTGGCCGGGAAATATTATGACAGGGTTCCCATGGAGGATGAGCGGGGATTCCTGCGGATTAATCAGAAGTATGCGGAGGCATTGAAGAAGATAGAGGTATGATGATATAATCATAATCAGAGTATCAGGATGGTTTGGAAAAGGAGGGCGTGTGATGGAACACAAGGTGATAAAGATTTTTGGGGCTCAGGATAACATACAGGCAGAGATGATTCTGGAGACACTGGGCAACAATCAGATACCGGCTTACAAGAAGGGCGTGGGATCCAGCGACATCATGAATATATATGGAGGCAACTCCCTGTACGGGGAGGACATATATGTTGCGGAGAAGGATGCGCAGAAGGCAATGGAAGTATTAGAGGGGATGGGACTGATGTAGAATAACGAACTGCCAGCTGAAAAAGGCCGGCAGTTTTTTGCCAATGGTTTGCTGCAATGAAACCATATTTACAGATTCCTGAATAGGAAAGCTTGGGGATATGTCTTTAATAGGCATATCCCATTTTTGTGGCGGAATCAGTGTGACGAAGGGCCGCCTCAATCCATGACCGAGCTAAGACGAATGAGAAGGGGCAGCGTCAATTCTCCCCAACTGTAATTAAGCATGTAATCCCCCATAAAAGAAGAGACATAGGTGGGAGTTCCGTTCATAAATTCAAATAAATCACATATAACAGCATTTTTATTGACATGCGCTCCGGCGCGCTGGAAAGTGACAATATCTTCGATTGAGAATTTCTTTAGGGTAGCGCGAAGGGCCATGATTACACTTCGATACCTTCGTTTTATCTTTTCATCATATGGTTCTGATTCCCATAGACAATCAACCGCCTGTTCCATGGTTACAGTTCCGCCCTGCCGGTCAATCAAAAGAGCCAGCAGCTCCTTGGATTTTTTGTTGCTGAAATATACCGGTACATCGTTCACATATACATCAAACTGGCCAAATGTATGAATAAACACCTTCTTCTGCATGACCGGGAGATTTTCAAAATAAGAGGACAGGAAGTCTCTGATAGTGATACAGGCTTCGTTCAGAACACGGTCTTTTTCCCATTTCAGGACAAGATAACGGTATAGGCTGGGATTTTTTATCTCAATCAGGGAGCAGCACTCGTTGAATATAAATTGGTTTGTAATGGCAGGAACAATACCGACCGCACAGTTGGCAGAAATAAGTTTTGAATAGGCCATGTTATTATCTGTTTCCATGATGATTTTTGGAGTAAAACCAACGCTGAGACAGTTGCTTTCGGTGATTTTTCTTAGAGGGTTTGTGCTTCTCTGGATAATGAAGGACTCACTGGCCAGCTCAGACAAATCTACAGATTTACGTGTTCCAAACGGATGCTTTTTGTTGACTGCCAGATATAATGGTTCTTTCAGGAGTACGATTTTGTTGGGTTCCGTTGGGGCGGATTCTTCAGTTACAATGCTGAAATCACATTGGCTTTCGGCAGTGTTCTGGGTAATGCTTAAATCAATTGTTTTGTGGGTTTCTTTTAGGGACGTAAAAAGCGGGGCCAGTAGTTCGCTGCAGGCATGCAGTGAGATGCTGACAGGGATACGTGTGGGAGCTGTCCTGATATATGAGAAGAAATCCTGCAAAGACGCATCTATGACATGAGCGCAGCGGAGAAAGTGTTCGCCGTTGTCAGTAAGGGAAATGGTATCTCCGGTATGAAACAGAAGTGTACATCCTAATTCTGCCTGCAAACCATCCAATGTGCTGCATATAATTTTTTCGCTGTCTCCTGTTACTCTGGAAACCTCTTTTAAATCCTTGTGTTCAGCCATTAGTGAAAAGTAATGCACGGTTTTTGTATCCATAATTATCCATTTCCCCTTTAGATGATTATTTACAGAATATAATATCTACATTATACAAATGATTTTCAAATAACACAATGCGGAGGGGGCAAAGGAAAAATAACAGAAATAGCTGATATTTGGCGGAACAATAGCGGAATATAGGGACCTGATTTGATACATTTATTTATATAAAAGGTACTGGAAACCGGCATTTTAAAAGAGGAGGAGATAGGAATGGAATTCAACCGGATTGACGAAAGTGAACTGACAAGAGAACTGATTCAATTTCGAAGGCAGAGACACAAGATGCCTGAAAATGCATGGACGGAATTTCTGACCACATCAGAAATTATCAGGAAGCTGCAGGCGCTTGAAATTCCATATGTGTATGGAAGGGACATTCACACCCGGGGTGAACGGTATGGTGTCCCTGCAGAAGAGGTGCTGGAAAAGTGCATGAAGCGGGCAATTGAAGAGGGAGCGGACCCGGAGCTGGTAGAAGGGATGAGAGGCGGATATACAGGGGTGGTGGGGATCATTGATACAGGAATACCAGGTCCCGTAACTGCGATAAGGTTTGATATTGATTGTAACGATGTGGAGGAAAGCTTAGGGGAAGAGCATTATCCTGCCAGGGAACATTTTGCGTCCGCACATCCTAATTTAATGCATGCATGTGGTCATGATGTCCACACTTCAATTGGTATCGGAGTGGCAAAGGTGTTATCTGTGTATAAGAACCAGCTATGCGGTAAAATCAAGCTGATTTTCCAGGCGGCAGAAGAGGGTGCGCGGGGAGGTGCATCGATGGCAGCCAGCGGTATTCTGGATGATGTTGATTATCTGTTTGGAGGCCATGTCGCCGATATGACAAGCCGCCTTGGACAGTTTGCCGCCTCCACTAGGAATGGAAGTATTAGCTACAAAGTGGACCTGATATTTAGGGGACTGTCCGCGCATGCGGGAATGTCGCCTGAAATGGGGCATAACGCGCTTGCAGCCGCAGCCACGGCTACTTTGAATATTCTGGGCATATCCAGACACAGTGCAGGGAGAACAAGGGTGAATGTGGGCACCTGCATAGCGGGTCCGGGGAGAAATGTCATACCGGATTATGCCCTGCTAAAGGCGGAGGTCCGGGGCCTTACAGAGGAACTGAATGAGTATATGTTCAACCGGATGGTGACAATAGCAGAGGCTGCGGCCAGGATGTATGAGTGTGATTTTACTTACAAAATAATGGGCCACTCCATAGATGCTGCATGTGATGAGGAAATGATTGCGTTGGCATACGAAGCAGCAAAAGAAACAGCCGGAGTCACGGAGATGATTCACTCTCATGACATGTTAGGAGGAGGAGAGGATGTTACTTTTATGATGAAGGAGGTACAGAAGCACGGAGGAAAAGCCACCTTTATGTGGCTGGGCTGTGATTCAACGGCTCCCAATCACAACGGTAATTTCAGTGTTAACGAAGATGTGATTCCGTTGACCGTCCGTTTGTTCAGCACTATGGTATGTAAGCTTAATGGGGTTTAGGTATGAAAAGGAGATGGGTTTAAATGGCAAAAGATAAAGAAAATAAAAATAGTGGGTTTATCCGGTTTGCTAAATATATTGAGAAGGTTGGCAATAAACTTCCACATCCCTTTTATTTATTTTTAGTCTTGATTGGAATTGTGCTGATTGCTTCGTTTATATGCAGTAAATTAGGGGTTACAGTCAGCTATACTACTGCATCACAAAAGGGAGAGATTCAGGAAGTGACTGCCGGAGTTGTTAATATGTGTTCCAAAGCGGAACTTCAGAAATGGCTGGCTAATTTTATTAAGGCATTCACAGACAGCCCGAATCTGACCTCGGTTCTGATTATCACTATGTGTGTGGCCATATGCGATGAAAGCGAATTCTTTAAAGTGGGACTGCGCAAACTTCTATTTAATGCCCCAAACAGCATGATAACGTTTGTCTTGGCCATGGTAGGTGTCTGTTCTAATATCTGCTCAGATGGAGGAACGATCCTGGCAGTAATGCTTGGCGCCATTGTTTTTAAGGCCATAGGGAGAAATCCGTGGATTGGAATTATTGTTGCATATAGCTCTGCGGGCGCTGGCTACATGGGAAATTTACTGCCGTCTGTAGGGGATGTGGTGGTATCATCAATCACGAATGGCGTTTCGGAACCATTAGGATATACAATGAATCCCATGGTAAACTATTTCTTTCAGTCAGCAGCCTGCATTGTACTGGCATTAGTGACAACCATAATCACAGAGAAGGTACTGGTCCCCTTATACGGAGATACGGACAGAAAGACGAATGTATCAAATGACCGTTCTTTGCTGGAACTGTCACCTGAAGAAAACAGGGGGATGAAATTCACTGCTGTCGGTACGGTGATTTTTATTGTGGTAATGCTTGCGTTTTGTATACCGGGAAACGGATTTTTGCGCTCGGACGAGGGAAAACTGCTGCCCAGTTCGCCATTAATGTCCGGCCTGGTTCCCATTATTTCTGTCTTTTTTGTGATTTTGGGGGTATCGTACGGTATTGGTTCAGGCGCCATAAAACATAAAAACGATGTTCCTAAAATGATGGCCAACGGTGTAAAGAGTGTATCATCACTGGTCCTGATACTGTTTGTTGTATCTGAGATGTTATATGTATTTAATAAAAGTAACTTGGCAACCATTATTTCTGTGAATGGGGAACGGCTTTTAGCGTCAATTCATTTTACGGGACTGCCGCTTATGATTGCTTTTATTGTGGTAATAGCTGTTACAAACCTTTTTATGTATAGTGCCTCCGCTAAGTGGATGATACTGGCTCCCATATTTATACCAATGTTTTTGAACCTGGGTATAAATCCAGTCACAACCCAATGTCTCTATAGAATCGGAGACTCATGCACCAATAATCTGACTCCCTTAAATGCGGCTATTGTATTTGCGATATCAATGATGAATCAATATCGGATACCTGAGATAAACAAGGAAGAAGCAGGCATGGGAACCTTATTGTCGGGACAGGTGGTTTTTTCTATTGTATATCTGGGAGTGTTGATAGCGATGTTCCTTGTGTTTTATTTTTGCGGCATACCGCTGGGGCTTGGGGGCTGATACCCGCTGAGTACCGCCTGATACCGTCCAATACCGCCCATCCATCTATTGCCAGAAACATAGATTTGTGATAGAATCCTTATGGGATAAAATCAAGATATGCGCTGCGGCAGGCAGGGCGGAATGGAGAAGACGAATGAAAGCATTTGATTGCGTTAACAAGCAGGAAGTTGAAGTTACTAAGGAAGGTTTGATTGACTTCATGAAAAAGGACCGTCAGATTGATATGAAGTTTGCGGAGAAGAGAACAGATGATATGGGATATCTGACCTGGGACGCCGAGAACTGGACCTGCGTGGACGGACAGAACAAGTTCATGCGCTGCTATTCTCTGGAGGGCCGTGTGCTGAGGGACTCCACCAGCCACAATATTTACGATATGGAAAATGACTTTTTTTCCGGAGCAGGCCATGGAGATTCAGATCAACTAAGTATTTAAAAAGACAGCGTACGGCTGTCTTTTTTTACTGCTATCATGAATCGCTATTATGAACCCCTATCATGAACCGTTTACCGCCCCTGTAAAGAGGAGCAGCCAGCGGGCTGTTCCCGCTGGCTGAGTATTATGAAAAAAAGTTATTAGCATTGACCTTTTACAATGATTAGTATATTCAGAAAATGTGAGCAGTCTGTTGCAAAAGTATGAACGGTTTGTAATAAGTTTGTGAATGAAATAAGAATGTACATATTGCACAAAAACCGGAAGGGATTATTGAATAAAAAAGCCAATAGACTAAAAATGTTTTAGGGTATATAATTAATTTTGTATTAAATATTGGTGCTATTCACTATGTATATCCTGAGAATTGGCTCAGAGTTTCTACCAACTACCGTAAAGAGTTGACTACATGGCTTCTTGTAGTTGGCTCTTTTTTTTGCAGTTAAAGATCGGCTGGCGGAGGGAGGTAAGTGCGGTAAAGCAGCGGGAGACCGGCTACAAGGGATAGCGGCGTGAGGAATCTGATCACATTACACAGATTAAAACATGACATGGAGGACATAGCATTGAAACAAGAAACAGGACGATTAGACCGATTTTTCCAGGTATCTCAGAATCATTCAACCGTCAGGACTGAAGTTCTTGCAGGAATCACCACCTTTATAACCATTGCCTATATTCTGATTTTGAATCCGCAGATTTTAGCAGACCCATACGTCATCATGGGAGATGCTGCCATGGCGGGGAAAATTGCAAATGGCGTATTTATCGGCACATGTATTGGAGCTTTCATCGGAACGATTCTCTGCGCTTTGTATGCCAGAGTTCCCTTTGCGCAGGCGCCCGGAATGGGATTAAACGCATTTTTTGCATACACGGTTGTGCTGGGAATGGGCTACACATATGGCCAGGCCCTGGTGGTGGTGTTTATCTCAGGCGTATTCTTCATTGTGATAACGGCCATCGGACTGCGGGAGGCAATCATAAGGTCCATACCCGATGCGGTAAAGACAGCCATCACCCCCGGAATTGGACTGTTCATCACCATCATCGGTCTGAAAAATGCGGGTATTGTCATTTCAAATCCAGCCACCCTTGTAAGCCTGGTGGACTTTTCACAGTGGAAAATAGACGGGGCTGACCTGGCTCTCATGAGCAGCGCACTGGTGGCTCTGGCCGGACTGGTCATCATGGGAATGCTTCATGCCAGAAAGGTGAAGGGTTCCATTCTTCTGGGCATCGTGGCTGCCACGCTCATAGGAATACCTCTGGGGGTAACCCATATTTCAAACCTGGATATGAACATCGGAATGAAATTCAGGGATTTCGCAGAAGTGTCATTTATGAAAATGGACTTTGCCGGATTATTTTCAGGAGCCAATATGGTGGAGACCGTCTTTACAGTCACCATGCTGGTCATCAGCTTTTCCCTTGTCAACATGTTTGACTCCATCGGCACGCTTCTGGGCGCTGCCAAGCAGTCGGGCATGATTGATGAAAATGGCGAGGTAATCAGGATGAAGCAGGCTCTGATGTCGGATGCCATTTCCACCGCTGCCGGCGCCATGGTGGGAACCTCCACGGTAACCACTGTGGTGGAATCCAGCGCAGGCATTGCGGCCGGAGGAAGGACCGGACTTACAAGCCTGGTAACAGCCCTTATGTTTTTGGGCGCCATTCTGTTTGCCCCCATTGTTAGTATTGTTCCCGCGGCAGCCACTGCGCCGGCATTGATTTTTGTGGGCATCTTAATGCTGGGAAATATCAGGGATGTGGACTTTGGCGATATGAGCAACGCCCTTCCCGCTTTCTGTACCATTGTATTCATGCCGTTTACATATTTAATTGCCAATGGCGTTGCGTTCGGATTGATTACATATTGCCTGATGAAGCTTACCACTGGCAGGAGACAGAATGTGAAGGTGCTGACACTGGCTATTTCAGTGGTGTTCGTGGTAAGGTATGCGTTTATGACGCTGGGGTAAATGGAGGCTGATGGAAAAGGGAGGAAAAAACGGACTACAAAATCAGGGAAAGTTGTGGTAGAATACAGATAACCTATGGGCCATAGGTGAAATGGTCCTGAAAAGGGAGGAACCAGTGGGATATATCCCACTGGCCGAGTATTATGAAAAAAAGTCTTATAAGCATTAGCTGTTTACAATATAAAGTATACCCACTAATTATGAGCAGTCTGTTGCCTAAATATGAACAGTTTGTAAGTAGTTTATGACGAAAATCATGCAAAATTCTTACAGGAAAATTCTTACAGGAAAAAAACACGAAATCATGCGGGGCAGGAGGAATCTAAATGTGGAGCAGATTGAAACAATTTCTGGGAGTCATTCCGGAATCCCCTGATTTTGACGAGGTAATCCGTGCCCTGCATGGTGACGTGGTCAAGAGGAATTTCCTTTTCCACATATTTATTATTGTATTTGAATGCGTGATGGTCATTTCCATATCCATGCGTCCGGGCGGGCCCTTTGCCAAACCCCGAAGAGTGACATATTTTGTTCTGTACCTGGTTCTCATACTGGCGGCAGCGGGCGTCACATGGCTGGAAGCACGGATTGACAGGAAGAAGCAGGCGGATTACCGCCTGTATTTTCGGGCAGAGGCAGTATTTCTTGTATTTTTCAGCCTGTGGGGGGTGGCTGTCACCCTCAACGACCAGCTGGGAGGGAATGGACTTACCGTTTACAATTATGTTATCCTGATCCTGGCAATCCTGTCTATGATGAAGCCGTGGCAGGCGGGGCTTTTGTTTCTGGCGGACTTTCTATTGCTCAATGGCCTGCTTCCCTGTTTTCCGGATCCGGCCGGTTTGGATAACAGCTTCAATAACCTGATGAACAGCCTGTTTTCCACCCTGGCCGCCGCGGCCATTGCGGCCAGCCTGTATCACTCTAAAATGCAGGCCAAGCGGAATGAAATCATCATCCGCAGGCAGTACCGGCAGATTGAAGCCGCCAACCAGATGCTGAGCCGTGAGGCTCTGTCAGACGCCCTGACAAATCTTGGGAACAGAAACCGCTTTAAAAAGACAATTCAGGCTTTTGAATTTGATAAGCAGGGGTGCGGGACCCTTGGCTGTATTTATATTGACGTTAACGGGCTGCATGAGATTAACAATCACCTGGGGCATCAGGCAGGGGACCGGATGCTTAAAACCATATCGGACATTTTCCTGGAGTATTTTGATTCCCAGGATATTTTTCGTATTGGAGGAGATGAGTTTGTCATTCTGTGTAAAAATGTGGGGCGCGGGGACCTGGAGCACAGGTTAGGGCAGGTCTGCAGGCGGACGGAGGAGGCTGGCTTTTTCCTCTCCACTGGACTGGAATGGCGGGAGTCCGCTCTTGACATTGAGGATGTGGTCCAAAAGGCGGAGAGAGCCATGCAGGAGAATAAGAGGGACTTTTATTCTTCCAGGGGAGGAGAACGGCAGAAGCGCGAGCTGAACCATCATATGGAACGGCTTATATCAGAGAAAAAGGACGCGGACCGTTTTCTCAGCGTTCTGGCTCCTGTGTTTGAGGGTGTGTTCTTTGTGAACCTGGAGACGGATACGGTGCGGCAGATCTTCATCCCTTCCTATTTTCAGGAAATGCTGGAGGAATGCGGCGATCAATACAGCAAGGCCCTGCTGCTGTATGCAGACAGAATGGTGGAGCCCCAATACGTTTCGCTATTTGAGCTGTGCTGTGATTACAGCCGCCTTGAAGCTATGCTGGAGGGTGATGAGATACCTGATTTTACATACCGGAAAAAAGACGGGAGCCAGCTGAGGCTGAGAATCCTTAAATTTTATCACTATGACAGCGCTGTCAAGGAAACCCTGTGGATTTTTTCCGATATAGAAATCAATTATATTGAACCATAATGGCTGTACCATGATGCAGGGGCGCTGCAATGAACACGATTTGTTTAATTGCAGCGCCCCTGCCCAATGCTCAGTCCATGGTTAGAAAGAAATGGTCTGAAGCTGGAAATTGGAGCCTGAGCCAACCAGGGCAACTGTGTAGTCCTGATTCTGCCGGAAGCTCATCCAGGTATCCACCAGAGGCGAGCGCATGTTATTGCCCCGGTAGACCGTAATGCGGTAGCGACCGGGAATCACATTGTATATGCGGGAGTAATTCAAAAAGTTCAGATTGGACACCACCAGGCGGTTGTTCACGTAGATCTGAACCGGTCCGCGGACCGCTGCATTGTAGAATCTGACGCGGGCGGGAGAGAGGGGAAGAACGATGCCCGGCAGGATTGTTCCCCAGTTCCAGGACCAGTCTGGGCGTACGGGCGGAACGGGTCTGTTAGGCCATCCTGGCCTGTCGGGAATGGGGCGCCCTGGTCTGTCAGGAAGCGGGGCAACCGGCCTGTCGGGTATAGGAGGAACGGGCCTGTCAGGCCATCCCGGTCTGTCGGGAATGGGGCGTCCGGGCCTGTCAGGAAGCGGGGCAACCGGTCTGTCGGGCGCAGGATGCCTGGGCATTGCCTGCCTGGGACTGGCAGCCATGTCCTGCATGTCAAAATCATTCACCTGGTCTGACCAGTCGCTTCCATCTTCCGGAAGTGGGAGAATAGGGGTGGTTTCCTGGGAGTTCAGCCATTCATCGGAGGTATATGGCTCAGAATCATATTCGGAATAAGCAGCGTCTGAAGTAATGTCATCCTCTGCCATGGACGGATAGTAATTATCGTTATACATAAGGTAACCTTTCATAATATGCTTTGTCATATCTTATGCGTGGAAAAAGATTATGTGCGGAGAGGCCAGGTTTTCGGAATACAAAGACATGTTTCATCATCAGCAGGCGGAGTAGACGCAAAATGCACAAAATAAAGTTTTCTTCCGACAAAACTTTGGGCAGACTTTTTTGTTCCCCTATGCTATTATAATAGCCGTAACCCCCCCCCCTAATACATTATATAGTTTTTGCTACAC
>JAJQEA010000287.1 GCA_021201905.1 Clostridia bacterium | reverse complement strand
CAGGCAATAAAACCGTCCGGAGGCTGGGCCTCCTTAAGCAGAAGCTCTGTGTGCACAGGCTTTCCATCATAAGCGGCCTCCATGATTCTCCGGTCCGGCATGTTCACTCGGCGGACTGTCACAGCGTTTCCGTTCATGATTTCCAGGATATTTTCGTACACGCCCTCGGAATAGTAAAACTGAAGGAAACGGACGGACGCATCCATCCTTTTTTCATCTGCGGCAGTCACCGACGAGATACCCCATTCCACACTTCTGTCATCCATTGCATAGACCGTTCCGTTCCTTCCGGGAAGAAAGAAAAAGCCCAGACGAATCTGAGGATTCAGATTCTCTATCTGCGGCAGCATCCACGGCCCCGCATACACCATGACCGCCTGTCTGGCTGATATGGACCGGGCTGTCTCACGGTCCGATACTGCCCTGTACCGGGAATGGATATATCCCCGGCTGGACAGCTCACGGAAATCTCCCAGCATCTTTGCCGCCTTTTCTCTGGTCCAGGAAACATGTCCGTCACCAGTCACAATGTAGTTGCAGAACAGATAATTTCCCCAGAATTCCATGTGCCGGGTACCTGCGGCTCCCAGGGCAATGGCATCATATCCTGATGCCTTAAGGGTGGCGCATACCTGAAGAAATTCCTCATATGTATGAGGTGGGGAAAGCCCCAGCCGTTCAAATATGTCTGCATTATAAATCATCCCCAGGGTGGTGCTGTATCCGGGAACCCCGTAACATATGCCGCCGCAGGTACCGGGATTTTCCACCAGAGAATACACCTTTTCCGGCATGGGCGCCAGAAGGCCCGCCCGTACAAGGGTATCTGTCTCCCTCAGCTCCACAATATCCTTAAACTCTCCCTGGGCAGCCAGCACCTTCAGGCGGTCCTCATACGTCTGGTTTTTTACCTCCGGCATGAAATACAGCTCCACTTTGACGTCCTTATTGGATTCCATGAAAGCCTCCGCCACGGTCTCCATACCGATCTTCCATTTAACGTCCCCCGCTGAACAGACCACCCGGATTTTTACCTTTTCCTCCTGAGGGCTGGCTGGCCCGGGGGACGATTCAGCTTTGCAGCCCGTCACCATAAACAGCAAAACAGCCGAAAGAAGGATGATGGCTGACATCCTCCTTCCGGCTGGTCTGCTGCGGGATTTCCCTGTTCCAGGGCTTTCTTCCCGCCATTTTTTATATTTTGTATCCCTGGCCCTTTGGCCGTTATTTTCTTCTGTACTCATTTGAACCCTTCCCATATTTCCCCATACAAGTTAGCCCCGACTGCCATGACTTTCTTCCAATTACCATTATACCCCAGCATGTCCGGAATGTATATCAAATCCGGATGCACAGGATGGAGGTCCATACCGGTGAAGGGCGTATGTTATGCAAAAACAAGCCATAGCCTCACCGGTTCTCATGAACCAGCGGGACCTGTCCCTGTCATTCCTCCGGGGAGAGCTGAGATCTCCCGGACCAATCTGTCAGAGACGTTTCTTCAATGTCAATATATTGCAGCCGTCCCTGTATTCATAGACAACATCGTCCATAGACTTCTTCACCATAAGGATACCCAGGCCGCCGATATCCCGTTTCTCAGCGGAAAGAGTGGTATCCGCATCCGGCTTTGCCAGCGGGTCAAAGGGCTTGCCGCTGTCTAAAAGCTGGATCGTCACCTGAAGGGGACTGCCTCCCACCGCGCACCGCACCGTGGCCTGCCCCATTTCAGGATGGTATGCATAGCGGGCAATATTGACATAGATTTCCTCCACCGCAATGGCAATCTGCATCTGAATCTTCGGGGAAGTCCCCTGGGCATCCAGCGCTTGTTCCACAAACCTCTGTACATGTTCCAGCTCCTCCAAAGAAGCCGGTACGGTCAGTTCCGTCATCCTTCTCCCTCCTCTTCCCGCGGGCCGTCTGTTCCTGACAGCTTTAACGCAAGCATGGTTATATCATCAAACTGGGGCGCGTCTCCCACAAAAGCGTCTATATCTGACTTTACTGCAGGAAGAAGCGCTTTTGGCGCAGCATCCTCATGGGCGCCGAGCACGGCCAGAAGCCGATCCTCACCGTAGAGTTCATTTTCTCTGTTGGTGGCTTCGGTGACTCCGTCCGTGTAGAGAAACAACGTACTGCCGGGAGCTAGATCCAGCTCACCGGATTGATAGCGGATTCCCTCCATGCCTGCCAGCACAAACCCCGGCCTCGGCTTCATATACTCAAAACTGCCTCCCGCCTGGCGCACCAGCGGCGGGTTATGGCCAGCATTGACAAAGACCATGTGCCCTGTGGCAATTTCCAGGACACCCATCCATGCGGTAACAAATAACCCTTCCTCGTTGCTCTCACACAGCTGCGCGTTTACCTCGCTGAACACATCAGCCGGAGTGGTACCGGCCTGGGTATGGTCCTTGATTAAAGTCTTTGCGATTACCATGAACAGGGCCGCCGGAACCCCCTTGCCCGACACGTCGGCAATCACCACTGCCAGATGCCCCTCATCCATCAAAAAGAAGTCATAGAAGTCGCCGCCCACCTCCCTGGCAGGCTGCATGGCTGCGTAGATGTCAAATTCCCGCCTGTTGGGAAATGCCAGAAAGATTCCCGGCAGCATGCTGGCCTGGATGTGGGCAGCCACGTCCAGCTCCGCCCCGATTCGTTCCTTTTACGCTGTGACGGCCGACAGATTCTAAATTTAACG
>JAJQEA010000422.1 GCA_021201905.1 Clostridia bacterium | reverse complement strand
ATATCAGGCATACGATATCAACAACCATGAGTTTACCGGCAGTGTTGCCTTTGAAGCGGTTTGGGATATCAATCTGTATACTGTCAATGTGGAGATGGCAGACAAGGAAGCTCCGGGTCATGTGCTTGACAGCAAGCTTCTGGAGCAGGTGCCCTTTGGGACGGATCCGGAAGCGGACGGCAGGCTGAACGGAATGATTCCTGAAGCAATCGACGGAACAGACGGAAACCATTATATCTATACCGGAATGATGAACAAGTCCTATGATCCTGTACAGGGTGTCAGGGAAAATGGAACCATAACCCTCTACTACATGATAGATAACGATGGACCGGATCATAAGCCCGATGGAATTCCGGATGCCTATGAGGTTCAGTTTACCTTTGAATCCTCCAATGAGCAGCAGGGATGCATCCGGGACAACCGTACAGGTGCATACGGTACCGTAGCCGAGTGGAAGAGTCTGGTAGAGCTGGATTCGGAAGGACGCATTGTCATTGGAATGGACGGAGAACCGGTATTTCTGGAGGATGGAGTGAGCCCTGACGGGGCGGTTGCGGCTGAGGCCAATTCCGGCTATACGCTTTCCGGATGGAATGGGGTTATGGACGATATAAATCTTTCATTTGCTGATTTGAATGAAATCAGAAACAATAAGTATCAGCATGACGTTGTATTTGCAGCCCAGTGGTCCCCCACAGGCGGTAACACTCCGGATATCGGAGGCGGCGGCAGTTCAGGAGGGTCCGGCGGAAGCGGCGGCTCAGGAGGCGGCTCCGGCAGAAGGTATGTATCCTCAGATGCAGGTCCGGGCGTGGTTACCCTGGAGGATACCCAGGTTCCGCTGGCCGAGGCCCCGGAGACAGGCATGGCTGTGATTGATGACGGAGAGATACCCTTGGCACCTCTTCCAAAGACCGGAGACGTGATGGACAGAATGAGCCTGACGTTCCTTCTTTCCGGAATCGTACTTACCCTGTCCGTGTTTGACAGAAGAAGGCATATTAAGTAAAATGCATTCAATAAGCATGATAACTAAATCATCATAAAGTCATAAAGAGAAGGGACACAGCAGTATGGAGGTATTCTGTACTGCTGTGTTTTTTTATGAAATTTTAATAAACTTTTCACAATCAGACGTGGTGGAAATGCCTTTGTATTTGGGATATAATAACCCCACCAAATGACAGGAGGCAATTCATATTATGAAACAATTTTATCCCAACCGTTTTAAAGAGAAGGTAATCATCCTGACCGGCGCGGCCAGGGGTATCGGTGAGGCTACAGCCATCCGGGCGGCCAGGGAGGGAGCAAAGCTGGTGCTGGTTGACCGGCTGAAGGAGGAGGGAGAGCGGGTGCTTGATGCTGTCAGGGCAGAAGGAGGCACGGCCATTTTCCTGAATCTGGACCTGTCCGCGGAGGAGCATGCAAAACAGATGGTGGATACGGCGGTGAAAACGTACGGACATCTGGATATTGCCATTAACAACGCGGGCGTCATGGGAAATCCCAGCCCGCTCCATGAGCTGGAGCGGGAGTAGATGGACTACACCATGGCGAATAACTTTTATTCCGTATTTTACTGCTGCAAGTACGAAATCAGGGAATTCATGAAGGAAGGGAATGGAGGCGTCATTGTCAACAATGCGTCCATTGCCGGGCTCACAGGCCTTCCGGGAAATCCTGCCTATGTGGCGTCCAAGCATGCGGTCAACGGCCTGACCAAGAACCTGGCCCTTGATTACGCCAGATACGGAATCCGCATAAACTCAGTCAATCCCGCAGGCACCACCACGCCCATGGTAGCAGAGGCGTATGAATATGTGAGAAGCCATAGAGAGGCAGCCATCAAAGCCGGTATGGACCCTGCAAAGGCCCAGTCCATGGCCGGACAGAAGCGGACCTCCATGCTGGAGCGGGAGGCCACGGCAGAGGAGCAGGCCGCGTCCATCCTGTTTTTGGTATCAGATGACGCCACCCACATGACGGGAGCCACGGTCCAGACAGACGGGGGATGGACGTCCTTTTAGGAATGCCTGATATATGATATAATATCCTTATATTTATATATATCAGGTAAGATGTTATTGGAGAAAACAGCAGCAAATAACACCAGCAAATCGGAGGTACAGTAAAGATGCAAAGCGATATGCAATCCCAATCCCCGACGCCCCAGTCCCAAGCGACCCAATCCCCGGCGCCCCAATCCCAAGGATCCAGGACGCCCCATCCCCGGACCATGAAAGCCGCGGTCTACAAAGAAAATGGCATCATAACCCTGGAGGACCGTCCTGTCCCCAGTCTTAAGGATCCGCAGGATGCCATCATAAAGGTGACCCTTACCACCATCTGTTCCAGCGATATCCATATTAAACATGGCGCCGTCCCAAGGGCTGTGCCGGGAACCATACTGGGACATGAGTTTGTGGGCATAGTGGAGCAGACAGGGGAGGCGGTGAGAAGGTTTAAGCCCGGAGACAGGGTGGCTGTAAATGTGGAGACATTTTGCGGGGAGTGCTATTTCTGCAAGCGGGGCTATGTGAACAACTGTACCCATGAGCACGGAGGATGGGCGCTGGGATGCAGGATTGACGGCGGTCAGGCCGGCTATGTCAGGGTTCCGTTTGCGGACAACGGACTTACAAGGATCCCCGATGAAGTGACGGACGAGGCTGCGCTGTTTACAGGGGATATCCTTTCCACGGGTTAT
>JAJQEA010000144.1 GCA_021201905.1 Clostridia bacterium | reverse complement strand
CCTGCGAAGTTGTAAATTGCTCCGCCTTCCTGTACACTCTTGCCTCTTCCGATACAGTCATCAACCAGTGCTGACAGGAAGGGAAGGGGGGCTCTCTCTGCATGTGCGAAGTCAACACAGTTGTCAGCCTCGGCCAGATGATATACGAAATATTCCATCTGCTTTTTGTATGCCCCAAAGATATCCTCCAGGCTGTTAAAGGAGGTGATATCGCCTGTCTGCGGCCCCAGCTGCTTGTCGCCCACCTTGCCGTTATTCAGGGTGATTTCCAGAACCTTGGCAATATTAAAGAATGCGGCGTCATGCCATCCCTCTGTCTTATGCGGACACTGCGGCTCCACGCAGCCGATGATACAATAGCTTCTGGCATCTGCCAGAGATACGCCTCTGTTGCACAATGCGGGGATGATGACCTCATCGTTATACATGGCCGGCACACCCAGTCCCAGGCGGGTCACTTCACACGCCCTGTAGAGGAATTCATCTGGTGTGTTCTGGTGAACACGGATGGAGAAGGACGGCGCGGGCAGAGCCACATGGGCAACTGCTTCCATGCACATATAGGAAACATCGTTGGTTGCGTCCAGTCCGTCTTCTGTCTGACCGCCTACGATCAGGTTCTGGAACACTGCGTATCCTGCAAATGCCTGGGCGGAAACCTCACCACGTGTCTTGTTGACGTCATTTAACTTAATCCAGATGCAGTCTACCAGTTCCTGTGCAAATTCCTTGGAAATATTCCTGTCTGCCGCCAGATGCGGATACATGTACTGGTCAAAACGTCCCGGTGAAATGGAGTGTCCGTTGGCTTCAATCTGAAGGAGAATCTGAACAAACCAGAATGCCTGGCACGCCTCGTAGAAATTGGCCGCTCCTCTTTCAGGAACTCTGTCACAGTTGGCGGCAATCTGAAGCAGTTCGGCTTTTCTTGACGGATCCGTGCAGGACGCTGCCATTTCCCTTACCTTCGCAGCATAGCGGTGCGCAAAGTTGATGGCCGCAGTATATGTAATCACAAGAGCCTCGTAAAAGTTTTTCTTCTTAATGTATTCCGGATCGCTGGTGTCCAGCTTATCCATTGCCTCAATCACCTGTTTGATGATTCCTGTAAAACCAATGGTCAGGACTTTTCCGTAGTCCACACACACATGTCCTACGCCGCCGTAAAAATAATTGCCTACTGTAAACACTCCGTTGGCAATGCAGTCCTTTGTCTCCTGGGACATATAGGAGTCAGCCAAAGCGCTGGTGGTCTTGCCTTCCCAGTACTTGAACGCCTCATGCAGTTCTGATGCGGTCTCTTTTGGTATCTGGAAGGGATCCGCCATTCTGGTGCCCATAGTCTCAAATTCCTTCTCAACCCAGTCATAGGAAAATTCAGGACAAATCTCTGTTGAACGCAGATTCTTTGTAATTGCGCCTACAATCAGCTCATCGTCATGGATGGTAACGGGAAGATTGTTGAAAATCTTTTCAGCCGCCTTGGCACGGCGCATAATAGGAGACAGTCCCTCTGTCTCTTTGTAGGACTCTGTTACGAGAACCGCCCTCTCAGACTCAACGTACGGAGTTGCATCCACAATTGCTCTCTTAAGACGTTTCACTCTCTCAGTTGGTTCTGTAAACCCCTTTGCTATCATACAAATATCCTCCTTTATTTTGTTTTCTATTTATGGTTTCCGGTTTCCAAGAATGCCCTGCCCATTTCCTCCGGGGCCTTCCTCCTCCTCATAATATCCTATGGAGACGGAAAATAAGACATATTATTAAAACGTAAAAAAGTAAAATACAAACTTTTTGTGTATTTGCCGCCTGCCGTTTTCACCACAAGGCCGTGACGTCCAGCAGTTTTAGAAACCCTCTCAGAATCTCCACATTTCCCGGCCATGCAGGGGAAGTCACCAGATTATCACAAATCACGGCCTCATACGGCTCCTTTTCCATGAAAATGCCGCCCGCAGCCAGCACCTCCGGACGTACTGCTGGATACGCCGTGACCTGTTTTCCCTTCAGCACTCTTGCCGCAGTCAGAATCTGTACCCCGTGACAGATAGCCGCAACCGGTTTTTTCAAATTCATAAAATAATGCACCATGTCCAGTACCCTTGGATTCAGCCTGAGATACTCCGGTGCCCTTCCGCCCGTAAGGAACAGTCCGTCATACCGCTCCAGCTTCAGGTACTGGAATGAAGCGTTGAGCACAAAATTATGGCCCGGCTTTTCAGAATAGGTCTGGTCACCTTCAAAATCATGGATAGCTGTCCTTATGGTATCGCCTGCAGCCTTGTCCGGGCAGACCACCTCCACCGCCACCCCGGCTACCTGCAATGCCTGATACGGAACCATTACCTCATAGTCTTCCGTATAGTCACCTGCCAGCATCAACACCCGTTTCATCTGTTTCCTCCTCTCTCTCCCATGGCATCACATCGCCCTCTTCCCTCAGGTAATTCAGAATATCTCCCACTCCTTCGCCGGTCACGGAGCTGACATAGAATATCTTTTTGCAGCCCGTAAGCTCCAGCCACATGGTGGCCAGGTCCGTTCTGGCATCCGGCTGGTCAATCTGAGTTACGATTCCTATGACCTCCCTGGTTGCCATGGACACGATATTGGGGCTGTATAAAGAATAATCCTCAATGGCGCTCATCAGCAGTCCCACCACATCCGCCTCATAAGAATACAGGATCAGCGCTCTTGCCAGTGTTTTGTTCTCCGCATATTCCCCCGGCGTGTCAATAATCACATCATAATTATTAATGTACTGGGTCTTATGGTATGTTATCTTCCTGCCCTTCATGGCCTGGGTCAGCGTTGTCTTTCCTGCGCCGCTGCGGCCCACCAGCATAATTTTCTTCATGCTCCGTTCCTCCCGTTTACTGGTATGGAATCAGGCCTTTGTTACCCTGCATACAGTAAAACCCAGTTCAGACGACGTATATTCCAGAATCCGCTCAAATGCAATATTCACATCAGAAATAGTTCCCGTGATAATGAGCGTTCCGCTGAACCGGTCGATGAAACCAATCTGTATGGCAGACGCCTTGACGGCCAGGTCCGCGGTGATGATCGCTGTCTCGCTGGGAGTAAGGGTCAGCACTCCGATGGCTGACCGGTGATAATCAACCCTTGGGTCCAATCCCAATTTTCTGTAAATAACCTCATCCGGGCTGGCTATAATGTGAGCCATGGTAATCTGTTTGCCTGGTACTGATTCCTGTATGATCCGCATTAAATCTCCCTGGCTGACCTTCCAGTCTTTTATTTCCATTTATTTTCATCACCTTTCCCACTTTATTTTTATATTGTAACATCACACAGAGGGTTTCCCTTAGTAATAGACAAACTGATTTATTGCATTATCCAGACCTTTCTCTCATGGAACGGTCAAGTTTGGATAATACCGTTTTTTAGACTGGCCATTCATTGTACGGGATGTTCTTTTTCTTTATAATGAATGGGAAAGGGTGCTTAATGATATACGAAGGGAGATATATATGACGCTGTTAGAACAAATAAAAGAAGCAGGGATCGTGGGGTGCGGCGGAGCCGGTTTTCCTGCTCATGTCAAGCTGAACTGTACCGTGGAATATCTCATTGTCAATGCCGCCGAATGTGAACCGCTTCTGCGGACCGACCGCTGACTTATGATTCACAAAGCAAAAGAGATTGTTGCTGCGGCCGGCATGATTGGAGACATAGTGCAGGCTGGAAAACGATATATTGCGCTGAAGGAAACGTATTTCGAGGAAATTGCATCCCTGGAGGCCGCTATTAAAGACCTGGACAGTTCAGTCAGGCTTTACCGGATGAAAAATTTTTATCCTGCCGGGGATGAGCAGGTCATGGTCTGCGATATTACGGGCCGTACGGTTCCACCCTCCGGAATCCCTCTTGACGTGGGAGCCGTTGTCTCCAATCTGGCCACGGTTCACTCCATTTTTAACGCTGCCCAGGGGCAGCCCTTTACCGAAAAATATCTGACTGTCACAGGCGCCGTCGAATCCCCATGCATTGTCCGCGCTCCCCTGGGAACCTCCTTTGAAGAGTGCCTTTCCCTGGCAGGCAAAAGTCTGCTTACCTCCTATCACGTTATCGCGGGAGGGCCTATGATGGGAAAATGTTATGATATGAAAGAAGCCGCCGGACTTGCTGTCACAAAAACCACATCCGGTTATATCATTGTAGCTGACGATACGTCCCTGGTACAACAGCATGATATTCCGGTATCTGTTTCCCTGAAGCGGGCTAAAATGTGCTGCATCCAATGTTCCAGCTGTACCCAGATGTGTCCGCGCCACCTTATGGGCCACCCCATAAAGCCCCATATGATTATGCGAAGGCTGGCATATGCCCAGTCTCCCCTGGACGTGCTGGAGGACGAGCATGTAAAGCAGGCCATGATATGCAGCGAATGCGGTTTATGCGAGACCTATGCCTGTCCCATGGGCCTTCAGCCCCGCCAGGTCAATATCTATATCAAGAATCTGCTTCGGCAGAATAAGTTCCGCTACCAAAAGCCTTCCGGAACCTTCACCCCGCTGGAAGAACGAAACTGGCGGAAAGTGCCGTCCAGGCGCATGGCAATCCGCCTGGGCGTTGACCCGTATTACGATTATCACATTGACCGTTTGGCGACCGCAGAGCCCGGTGTTGTGCGTATTTCCCTCAGACAGCACATTGGGGCACCAAGCGTGCCCAAGGTACAGCCGGGCGCCAAAGTTGCGTGCGGTCAGCTGATTGGAGCGATCCCGGAACAGGCGCTGGGGGGCCAACATCCACGCAAGCATATCTGGAACCGTTACCCAGGTCACTGAAACTGAAATTGTCATCTCTGCTGACAGGCAGTAGTTAGGAGGAACATCTTATGATTACCATCGGTTTTTTAGAGTTAAACAGCATTGCCAAAGGTATCCTGGCGGCGGACATGATGCTTAAGGCGGCAGAAATCAGGCTTGTCTTTGCAAGACCCAGCTGTCCGGGCAAGTACCAGATTTTAATAACAGGGGAGGTTTCGGCTGTGGAATCGGCTTTAAGGACTGGCGAGGAAAGCGCAAAGGCCAATGTGGTGGACCGCCTTCTCATTCCCAGGGTGCATCCCCAGGTGATTGAGGCCATCAACATGTCCTCCATGCCTTCCAGTCTGAAGGCCCTGGGCATTCTGGAATTTTTCTCTGTCACAGGCGCCATCATTGCAGCCGATGCAGCTGCCAAAGCAGCCGGCGTTTCCCTGATTGAGATTCGGCTTGGCACCGGCATCGGAGGAAAATCCTTTGTCACCTTTACAGGGGATGTGGGCGCAGTGGAGGAAAGTGTGGAGGCAGGAGCAAAAACAGTGGAAAACAGCGGAGCCCTGGTGGAGAAGGTCGTAATTGCCCACCCGGACAGGGAACTGTACCGCAGTCTGCTCTGATAAGGAGGCAGTACCATATAAGGAGGCAGTACCATATAAGGAGGCAGTACCATATAAGGAGGCAGTACCATGAATAATACACACGCAGCAAAGGAAATTACAGCCGCCCTGTTAGATGCTCTGAAGCATCAGGGCTTATGTCTGAAGGAAGCTCTGGGGCTGATTGAAAAAGCCGAGAAAATGGCAGAAAGCATCCATGTCCCTATGGTTATCACGGTGGTGGACCAGGGAGGAAATATGGTTGCCATGCATCGGATGGATGATTCCCTCCTGGCCAGCATTTCCATATCATATTCAAAGGCATATACGGCAGCAGCCCTCCGCGCTCCGACCGAGGACGCCGCCAGGGATATCCTGCCGGGCCAGCCTTTATATGGCCTCCAGCAGACCCATCCGGGCAGGTTCTGTATCTTTGGTGGAGGACTCCCCATCATGAAAAACGGACGCTTAATCGGCGGCCTGGGAGTATCCGGCGGTACCGTGGAGCAGGATATGGCCGTGGCCAGATATGCATTATCAGCGGACTAATCCTTGATAATCAACCATATAAAAAGACAGGAAACTCTGAAACCTTCAGATGTCTCCTGTCTTTCTTGCTGCCGGTCCTTACATACGGCTTTGCAAGGGGGTCTTTAGGCCCTTAGAAGCCTTATACACAGTTATCTTATGCACAGTTATTCCTGCCCTTCCTTTTTCTCCTTGTTGGGAATGTAATAACAGTTGGGGCATTCATCCGGATCCTTCTCTGCCTTCTTATTCTGATAGATGCAGTTTGGACAATCGTCCGGAGTCTCTTCTATCTTGTCCGTCTTGTAAAAGTTACCGGAATATTTTTTATCGCTCATGCCGTTGCCTCCTTAAAAACGTGGTGTATTTCTCCTCTATTTATGATATCATTATAATAGAAATCATCATACGGATAAAGGAGGAATCAAAATTGAATCGAATCATTGGAAAAAAAGCTCCTGATTTTCATTTAAAAGCCGTCTCCGGGGATGGAGAAGATTTTTTTGACGTGAGTCTCGACACTTATAAAGGTCATTGGCTGGTCCTGTTCTTCTATCCTATGGACTTTACATTCGTCTGCCCCACTGAGATTACTTCCTTCAGCAATGACCTGCATCTGTTTGAAGAGGCGGATGCCAGACTGCTTGCCGTCAGCACAGACAGCGAATACACCCATCAGGCATGGATTAGGAACGGTCTGGGCCGGATCGGATATCCGTTGGGCGCAGATAAGACCCTGTCCATGTCTGCTGACTACGGCGTTCTTCTGGAGGACCAGGGTGTTGCACTGCGGGGCCTGTTCCTCATAGATCCCGACCAGATAATCCGCTACAGCGTGATTCATGACAACAACATCGGCAGAAATACCCGGGAGGTTCTGCGCGTTTTAAAGGCGCTTCAGACAGGTTCGCTCTGCGGGGCTAACTGGACCATTGGCAGCCGTCCTCTGAAAGAGGACACCCCCTCTCTCCCTGACGCCTTCTCTACTGACAAAACGGTAAAAATCTATACCCTTCCCGGCTGTTCCTACTGCCGCCAGGTCAAGGAATTCTTATCCGACAGCGGAATTTCCTACGAGGAAATCAATCTGGAAAACGACGCGGAGGGACAGGCCTTCATGGACAGCCGGGGCTATACGGCCCTTCCTGTAACCATCATTGGCAGCCATGAGATATCCGGGTTCCGTCTGGACAAAATCAGGGAGCTTCTGCTTTAAACGAAGAGGTGCTTTAAACGCTGAAGAATCCGCTTCCAAACAGTATGTTTACAATGAAAGTAAAGACAAAGATGGTAAATGCCGGAGGGTCTATATGGGTATCGCAGCAGCTATTGAATGTCTTGCCCACAAAATCACCGAACAGTGAGGTCAGTATTCCAAATACAATACCCATAACGGGATTTTGGGAGGAAACCGCTGCCAATGCAGAAATCAGTGCAATATGATGGGTTGCCGGCATGGCAAACCCGGTCTGGGCAAAAATCAGGGAAACAGCTGCTATTCCGAAACAGAGTACCGGATAGCTGCCAATGGCTGCCGCTGAGGCCCCGCCATCCAGAAGCGCCTGATACACAAAACCGGTGGCGGTTCCAAGCCCCAGGCCAAGGATTACATTACAGAGTATTCCCCTGCCGCCGGTAAAATACTCCCTGGACTCACCAGGCGCAGCCTTTCCTATAAGGCCGCTGGAACCAAACACCAGGCGGGCAATGACGGCTGACAGTATGACGGTAAATCCGGGAAGATCTGTATTCAGGTGAAGAACCGTCCCAACCAGATAGTGAATGAGAAAACCTATCACGCCAAACACACCGCCTACCAGCAGTGTGGCAGGGTCCGCCAGTCCATTAAGACAGGACAGGATGTCGGTTCCACTGCCCAGCTTCTTAGCCTTGCCTGCGTAGGCGGAAGCCGCCACGCCGCCGGCAAAGGCAATATGGGGGCCAAGGTAGGAGCCAAAGGCAATAAATCCCACTGTCATGTCTGTGCCTCCTGCCATGGCTGCCACCGCCCCGGCAATAGCAATCACGCCGGTCAATATAAATGCAGGAAGTGCTCCCATATATGCTCCTATAATTCCTCCTCCAAATGATGCTGCTAATGCAAACAAATTCATATGTTTGTATTCTCCCTTCTCTTTTTTATCTGCCTGAAGGCAGTCCCCTTATATGTCTCCTTCCCTCCTTTCCCCTCAAATTGGTTATAATGATTTTAACATCCCAAGTGCTGTTTTTCCTTATCCTATTCATACGAAAAACAGGTATTTTCGAGACATCTTCCCCCATTTATCCAAGAAGGCGGACAGCAAAAAGCCAGTATACATGTCTTGAAATCAATTTTGCGAGGTTATGGCATGGGTTCAAATATTAAAATGCTGTCTATTTTATTGCAAAATAGACAGCATTTTAATATTTCTTCTGCTATTAGTTGTGGCGTAAACACCTGACATTTTTTAGCATAGTATCTCTCCATCATCAAATCAGGGATATGGGTACTATCAGATTTTCCTTGTCAAACGCTCCCAATTTTTCAGACAAACAGAGTACGGCACCAGTGCCACGTTGCAGAGGAGATTTCTTTATCACAGAAAAATTACGGATCATTTTCTTTTCCGGGGTAGCCGTTTTCTTAATTTCGATAGGATGCAGTTGGCCATCGCCCTCCATCAAAAGATCGATTTCCTTCGCATCTTTATCCCGATAATAGTAAAGATAGGATTCTTTCCCAATATTCTGATAGCTCTTTTGAATTTCACTTACAGTGTAGTTTTCCAATAATGCGCCATTCATTGCGCCATTCATTGCAGTTTCGGCGCTGCTCCACTTTGTCAGGTAGCAAACAAGGCCAGTATCATAAAAATATAACTTTGGCGTTTTAACTGTGCGTTTTAACACATTGCTTGAGTATGGATGCAGGTAAAAAATGATTCCCAAGGTTTCTAAAATTCGCAGCCAACTTTTTGCTGTTGTTTGATCAATATCACAGTCGTCAGCGATACCTTTGTAATTCACCATTTGAGAAGCTCTGGCAGCTACTGATGTGATAAAATTAAAAATTTTTAGTGAATCAATACTGCCTGATAAATCCTTTACATCTTTATTACTGACAAAAAGAGACCTTACTCAAATTGTGCAGTAAAGTCTCTTTTATAAATTTACTTGGGCAGTAATCCAATAGGCTACTCCTATATATTATGTTTTGGTAGTCAACAGCAGGATATTTGCCAAGGTTTTGTTTTCTGTATCCTTATTTCACTAACGCAAGTGTTTCCCTTGCAATCGCCAGCTCCTCGTTGGTCGGAATAACCAGTACGCTTACCTTGGAATTAGGAGTGGAAATTACGATTTCCTGTCCTCTCTTTGAGTTGGCCTCGTCGTCAATCTCAATTCCCAGGAATGCCAGATAATCGCATACTTTCTTCCTGGTAATCTTGTCGTTCTCGCCTACGCCTGCTGTAAACGCAATGGCGTCCACACCGCACATTGTTGCCGCGTATGCTCCCACATATTTAGCTACACGGTAGGCAAATGAATCCAGTGCGACTTCTGCCTTCTTATTGCCCTCATTTGCAGCGTTCTCCACATCGCGGAAATCGCTGGAAACACCGGACATACCGTATACGCCGGACTTCTTGTTCAGCACGTTTAACATCTGGTCAATGTCCATATTCTCTTTGTGCATGATGAACTGCAGGGCGCCGGGATCCACATCGCCGCTTCTGGTTCCCATCACAAGTCCCTCCAATGGAGTCAGGCCCATGCTGGTGTCCACGGATTTTCCGTTGAGGACAGCTGAGATGCTGGAGCCGTTGCCCAGATGGCAAACCACTGTTTTAAGGGAATCATAGGGACGTCCCAGAACTTCTGCTGTTCTCTTTGAAACATAGCTGTGGCTTGTCCCGTGGAAGCCGTATCTTCTCACCTTATATTTCTCGTAATACTCGTAGGGAAGTCCGTACAGGTATGCCTTCTCCGGCATGGTCTGATGGAAGGCTGTATCAAACACGCCTACCATTGGAGTGTTGGGCATCAGTTCCTGGCAGGCACGGATGCCGATGAGGTTGGCAGGATTGTGAAGAGGCGCCAGGTCGCTGCACTCCTCAATTGCCTTAACTGCATCTTCCGTAATCAGGGTAGATGCGGTAAATGCTTCTCCTCCATGTACGATTCTGTGTCCCACTGCCCCTACCTCGTCCAGGCTCTTAATCACGCCTGTCTTATCATTGGTCAGGGCATCCAATACCATCTGGATAGCCTGGGTATGGGTTGGCATAGGAGAAACCGTTACTTCCTTTTCTCCGCCTGCCGGCTGATAGGTAATCTGGCTTCCCTCAATACCGATTCTTTCGCAAAGTCCCTTTGCAAGCACAGCCTCTGACGCTGAATCAATCAGCTGATACTTTAATGATGAGCTCCCACAGTTAATAACTAATATATTCATTGATATCTCCTCCTTTATTCCGGCCTATTCAGCCTGTGCCTGAACGGCCGTAATTGCTACTACACCCACAATATCATCTGCACAACAACCCCTGGATAAATCGTTAACCGGCTTTGCGATTCCCTGGGTAACAGGGCCGTAAGCCTCTGCCTTGGCCAGTCTCTGAACCAGCTTGTATCCGATATTGCCGGCATCCAGATCCGGGAACATCAGTACATTTGCCTTGCCTGCAACTTCGCTGCCCGGCGCCTTGGAGGAAGCAACCTCCGGTACAAGGGCCGCATCTAACTGGAGTTCCCCGTCCAGCTTCAGATCCGGATACAGCTCTTTTGCGATTCCGGTGGCTTCCACTACTTTGTCCACATCAGGATGCTTTGCAGATCCCTTGGTGGAATGGGACAGCATGGCAACCCTTGCTTCCTTCTGTACCAGCAGCTCAAAGGAATCAGCCGATGATTTGGCGATGGCTGCCAGCTCCTCCGGATTCGGGTTCTGGTTCAGTCCTGAATCGGCAAAAATAAAGGTTCCCTCTGCTCCATATTCGCAGTCCGGAACTACCATGAGGAAGAATGCGGATACCAGCTTTGTGCCTGGTTTTGTCTTGACAATCTGCAGGCATGGCCTTAGCGTGTCGGCCGTGGAGTGGCAGGCGCCGGAAACCAGTCCGTCCGCGTCTCCGTTTTTAATCATAAGACAGCCGTAGTAGGCATAGTCGGACATGATGATTTCCTTTGCCTTTTCCGGTGTCATTCCCTTTGATTTCCTCAGCTCTACAAATAAATCAATATACTCCTGAGTCTTCTCATAGGTCTGAGGATTGATCACTGTTGCTCCCGATACATCCAGGCCCTTGCTGTGGTCTGCAATATCCTCCGGCGTTCCTATGATGATCAGATTGGCGATGTCCTCTTTTAATATCGTTTCGGCCGCCTCCCAGGTTCTCCTGTCCATAGACTCTGGCAATACTATGGTCTTTTTGTCAGCCCTGGCACGAGCTTTAACTAAATCGATAAATCCCATGATAATTTACCCCTTTCCTTGGTGTATTTAAGCATACGTCTTTATTATATACTGACAGAATTGGAGATACAAGCCGATTTTATCCAAATATTGCACTTTTTCGTATACCTAAGGTCTTTCTGTGTTAATTTTCCATCTTTTCTGACAGGGCAGCGGATGACGGCGGCCAAACCATCCGCCATGGAGCCCGGAAAATGCAAAAAAATCCGCGGGCCCCATGACTGCCGGCCCGCGGATTCCTGTATCTGGTAATTAAATTTTTTCGTAACGGTCCACGTTAATCACAAAGATAGTGGCGCCGCCCACATCCACAGTCATGGGCATAGTTGCATAATTTATCATGGTTGTGCCTGATATATAGGGCATGTTGACAGTCAGCTTCTGATGCTGGCCGCACTCCTGCTTAATCACATCAATCACTTCCTGTACCTTATCATCTTCTGCACCAATCATCAATGTTGTATTTCCTTTTTTCAGGAAACCTCCTGTGGTGGAAAGTCTTGTAACACTGTAATGATGCTGGGTCAGCTGGCTTACAACATCATCTTCATTATCATTTCTCACAATCGCATACACTAATTTCATAAGCTGTACCTCCTTGGCGAGTTTATATACGTTAGTATAGCACATTTTTCAGTCAAGGTCTGTAATTTTTTTGCAAATGTTTCTGAATCATTGTTTCTGAATCCGCTTCACGCGCAATCAAAACCACAAATCATCCCTATACGTCATGGGTTCATCAGCTCTGGGCCGCGGGCCTGGTTCCCAGGGTCACCTGTACATCGTGCTCCACATATGCCCCGTCCACCAGGGACTGCACCGTAAGGGTAACGGCTGCTCCGCCCTCATAGTAGGTGAGCATCTGCTTCAGCTCCTCCATGCTGGTGACGGACTGTCCATCAAACTTGGTGATGATATCCTTTTCCTTTAAATCAGAGGATGCGGCTGCTCCGCCCTCCACGATTTTATACACATAGATTCCTACCGGCATGCCGTACATCTGTGAGGTGGCAGCGTCAATGTTGGTTCCCTGAATTCCCAGATAGCCCTGGGCGTCCTCGGATACAGCCACGCGCGTTTTCTTTGTCATCAGGCTGTTTAAGATGTCCTGGGCCTTGGAAATCGGAATGGCAAAGCCCATTCCCTCCACTTCCGTGGAAGCCGTCTTGGCGGCATTGATGCCGATGACATTTCCATTTAAGTCAATGAGCGCGCCGCCGCTGTTGCCTGGATTGATGGCCGCGTCTGTCTGTATAAAGGTTCTGTTTATGCCCTTTTTATCTGTAATCTCACGATCCAGGGCACTTACATATCCCACGGTAACGGACTGGCCGTATCCAAGGGCGTTTCCTATGGCGATGACCTGCTGTCCCACCTTGATCTCATCTGAATTGCCCAGGGTTGCCACCTTAATCTTGCTCATGGTGTCGGATGGGATATCCTTTAACTGCACGGCGATGATTGCCAGGTCAGACGCTGAATCTGTTCCCTTTACCGCTGCGCTCACATCCTTGTTGTCAACAAAGGTAACCTTTAAATCGGAAGCCCCGTCCACCACATGGTTATTGGTGGCAATGAGAAGTTCCGTGTCAGTCTGGTTCACGATGATGCCGGAGCTGCTGCTCTGGGCCGTGTAGGTCTGGGGCATTCCGAAGAAATCACGCTGCTCCACGGTCATGGTGTCATTGATGGCTACAATGGACGGCATGGCGTTTTCCACAATGCCGGACACGTCGGTGACAGCGGATACTGCCGTGGTCCCCTGGTTTCCGGATGCCTGTGTATTGGCCGGAGCTGCCTGCCCTATCTGGTTCCGGGCCTGTGTCTCAGCCGGTGCGCCTGCTGTTCCATAGGCACCCGTGGGCCTGTTTCCCAGGTAATTCACGCCGGGCATGACTCCGCCTGATACGGTTCCGAAGAGGACCGCTGCTGCCGTGATTCCGGCCACCCTTTTTGCGAAACGTCCTTTGCTGGAATGATTCCGCTGATTATCGCCGCCCTGGTACCCCTGGTAGGAATTCCCGCCATAGCCGTCCTGGCTGTTGGCCCGGCTGCCGTATGGGATGAATCCGGTGTCTGGTCCCTGGGTATGCGGTTGGCGAGGCCCCTGGCTTCCCTGTCCCTGTGCGTACTGTCCTTCCGCACCCCGGCGCCCTGCCTGCTGGTCCATCATCCTCTGTCCCTCCGCATTCTGGCTCTGTGTATTATGACTCTGTGTATCCTGGCTCTGTGTATTCTGTCTCTGCTGGCTCCGCCCATCACCCGGGGTAGTCCAGTTTACGGTTGTCTCGGGCACGTCCCTGTGTTCCATATTATCATTTCCCAAACCATTCATATTCCTATTTTCATTCTCGTACATAGCAAAGTCTCCTTTCATACATTTCTCTATTTTTATTTAACTGTAAGGGCTGTTTCTTAATTGCTCTTGCTTTTTACAATTATTAATATAGCCGTCATTTATGGTGGAATTGTGAAACGATTGTGGAGAATCTGTGTTCTAATTATTATAGATTTATAAACTGAAGATTAACAAATGCCGTCTGGACGGAATGGATGTTTGCAGATATAATGGACATGATAAAATAAACCGGAAAAGAATGAGGACAGGAGTAAAGGAACTTGGGACAGCCAGAAAACTTGGAACAGCCAGAAAAGTGGGAACTACCAGAAAAGTGGGAACAGCCGGCAGCGGTAATCGGCATCATTGCCGAATATAACCCGTTTCACGGCGGACATAAATTTCAAATAGAAGAAGCCAAAAAACGGACCGGCGCAAACTGGTGCATCGCTGCCATGAGCGGTGATTTTGTGCAGAGGGGAGAGCCTGCGGTCTACAGCAAATATCTGCGCACCAAAATGGCCCTTTCCTGCGGCGCGGATCTGGTGGTGGAACTTCCCTCCGCCTTTGCGGTCAGCAGTGCGGAGGATTTTGCTGCCTGCGGCGTGGCCCTGCTCACAGGGCTGGGAGCCGTGGATGTCCTGTGCTTTGGCAGTGAGGACGGAGATATGAACCGGATTCAAAAGGCTGCCGGTATCCTGGCACAGGAAGGCGGGGACTTTTCCTCTCTGCTGAGCCTTGGACTGCGAAGGGGTCTCAGCTGGCCCCAGGCCCGCAGCCAGGCCCTCCTTGAAATGGCGGACAGAGACAAGGATTTTCCTCTGAAGAGAGAAGAAATGGACAAGCTCCTGGGCTCCCCCAACAATCTTCTGGGAATCGAGTACTGCAAGGCCATCCTGCGCCAGGACAGTCCCCTTGTTCCGCTGACCATCCGCCGCCAGGGGCAGGGCTACCACGATGAAGGCCTGGAGGGCGGACAGGCTTCCGCCTCAGCCATCCGGCGGACCATTAAAACAGGGGAGCTGTCCGCAGATGCGGATCTGCCCCCATACACAAAACTGACTCCTGAGACTAGGGCGCACATCCCACCGGCAATCTGGCCCCTGTACGGCCAGGAACCCTCCCTGGAGGCCAATGACCTGTCAGAGATACTGAACTTCCGCCTCCTGTCGCTTCGGCGGGAGGGAAGGGATTATACGCAGTACGGGGATATGTCGGCGGACATGGCGCGCCGTCTGGACAGCTGCCTTCTCCAGCAGGTCAGCTGGGAGGGCCGGATTGAACAGCTTAAGACGCGCCAGTACACCTATACCCGGATCAGCCGCGCCCTCTTACACATGGTGCTGGGCCTGACCGCTGACAGGGTACAGTCATACAAAGAGGCCGGCCGGGCCCCCTACGCCAGAATCCTGGGGTTCAGGAAGGAATCACGGGAACTGCTGGCTCTGGTAAAGCAAAAAACCTCCCTTCCCCTGATTACCAAGACAGCCGACGCCCCCCGCATTCTCACGGGAACAGCCCTGGATATGTTCTCTCAGGACATCTACGCCTCCCATGTCCGCCAGGTCCTGCTTTCAAAAAAGCTGGGGAGGCCGGTTCGGAATGAATACAACCAGCCCATCTGTATTTTATGATAAAAGGCAGAATGACAGGCCCGCGGATGCCATGCATGGCAGCGGACCTGTCATTTTATTTTCATCTGTCTGTTGTCTTTTCACAGGGCTCCCAAAGCTCCGGGGCCAGCAGTTCCACCACCGTGGGCTTTACATGCAGGAACTCCGCCAGCTCACGTATCTGGAGGCCGTTGTCCCGCTTCCTGCCCTGGCGCACAGCCCGAATCAATATGTTTTTTGGGGTATGCTCCATATCAATAAATTCCAGAATCTGGGTCCGGTATCCTCTGTATTCCAGGACCTGGGCCCGGATGGCATCTGTGTAAAGGGCCGCCATGCGCTCTTTGATCAGGCCGTATTGCAGTACCGGCCCAAGAAGACTGTTTTCCATCTGTCCGTTGAGCTCATGCTGGCAGCAGGGAACCGATAAAATAACCCTGGCTCCCCAGTTCACCGCCTTTTCCAGGGCGTAATCCGTGGCCAGGTCGCAGGCGTGGAGGGTGACCACCATGTCCACCTTCTCCACGCCCTCAAAAGAGGCAATGTCCCCGTGGCAGAAGGAAAGTCCCTCATATCCATACTGCCGTCCGAGACGGCTGCAGTGCTCTATGACATCCTCCTTAAGGTCCAGGCCGATGATCCGCACCGGGTATCCCTTCAGTTTCTTCAGATAATAATACATGGCAAAGGTGAGGTAGGATTTGCCGCATCCGAAATCAATAATGGTGGACTCCCGGCCCTGGTCCAGGTTGGGAAGGATATCCTCAATGAACTCCAGGAAGCGGTTTATCTGCCTGTATTTGTCATAGCGGCTGTTCACCACCCTGCCCTCTTTTGTCATGACACCCAAATCCACCAGAAAGGGAACCGGAATTCCCTCTTCCAGGATATAATGCTTCTTCCGGTTGTGGGATAGGGGGCCGGGAGCGCCTGATTCCCCGGCCGGCTGTATCCTGACAGACAGGGGATACCGCTTCACCTTCACGGTCACCTTGCCCTTTTTTGCTCACCAGTATAAGGGCCTTTCCAAGGCCGGATGTAATCTCCGCCTGGCGGAAGGAACCCTCCAGCAGCCCTGTGACATAATCTGCCGCCTCATCCTTGTCCAAATTGCGGTGAAACGCCTGCTTTCCCGCCTGTTCCTCCGCCTGGAATACCAGCCTGCCCTTCATGAGCAGGGGACGGATTCTGGACCTGGAAATTTTGCCGCTGTCTGTGGGGTTGCTCATGAGAACCCGCTCCAGAGACTCATTTAAGAACAACTCCAGCGCCTGTTTGATTTCTTTACATTCTTCCTGATTCATGTCTGCTCCTAGTCCAGAAGTTTCTTTGCAAGGGCGGGGAGCTGGCTTAATGACTCAATGGTGCCAGCCGGCCGCTCTGCCCTGCCAAAGCCATATGATGCGTGTACAAAGGGAATCCCGGCCACACCGGCCGCTTCCTCATCCATATGGGTATCGCCCACATAGAAACACCGTTCCAGATGGTTTCTCTGGACCACCATGCGGATGTTGTCTCCCTTTGGCAGGCCGGTGTTGCCGTAGCACTCAATATCCCAGACATATTCCCGGAGGCCGCAGCTCTTTAGCAGCACCTCAATATATCCGCTCTGGCAGTTGCTGACAATGTACAACCCATACTGGCGGCTGAGGCGGGCCATGATCTCCACTGCCTCCGGATACAGGACTCCGGGATGGGTCAGCAGGTAATGGTTTTCATAGGTCATGCATTCCTCCATCACCTTCCTGCACTCCTCCTGGGCCAGCCCCGGAAACAATGATGTTCCAATATCCATCATGGTCTTTCCCATATTGTCATACATATCCTGAGCCGTAATCCTGACGCCCAGATGGGGATAACGGGCCAGCACCTCATTCCAGGAGTCCGCCACCTGGGAAGCCGAATCCCAGAGCGTACCGTCCACGTCAAACAATATCCCTTTATTCATACACACAACCATCCCTTTCCCATTCATCCCTAATTTTCAGCACTGACCCATCCCTTTCGCAGCAAATCAGGATAGGGCTCCAGATGGGCATAATCGTTGAACCGCTCCAGTGTAAAACGTCCGGTGGCCCCATCCCAGTTAAGCTCTGTGATGCTGCAGTTTTCCAGGCTCTTTCCGAGAATTCTCCATTGATTCATGGGAATTCCCAGATAATGGGCTGTCATGGAACGGATGACACCTCCGTGGGTCACCACGGCAACGCGCTCATAGCCCCTTTCTGTCATTTCCCTGAACACGGGTTCGGCGCGCCGGACCACATCCCCGGCACATTCCCCGCCCGGATAAGGCAGGTCCTCCTCCATAAGGGCCTGCTGCGCTTTAAAGTCCCTGTATTTCACCGCAATATCCCGGTCATCCATGCCTTCCATATGGCCAAAGGATATCTCTCTCAGCTCCGGCCGTATGATATGCTCCACATTCCAGTAGAGATTGGCTGCCTGAGCCGTTTCAACGGCCCGCAGCAGATTGCTGGAATACACCACCTGAATATTTTCATGAAACAGGCGCTCTCCTAAGAGAGACGCCTGCCTGTATCCTTCTTCACTTAAATCCACATCCACGTTGCACAGCTTGCTGCACTGCCTGCCGTGGCGTATCAAAAATAATTTCATCTGTCTGCCCTCCGTCCGGTTTCTTTCACCCCAGACAGGTTTAATTTTTAAAGCTGTGGATTGGAGCCGGAATTCTTCCGCCCCTGGTTACAAACCGCCTGCAGGAGAATGTGTTCACAGGCATAACAGGCGCATAACCCAGGAGCCCGCCGAACTCAGCCGTCTCCCCTACCTTCTTTCCCACCACGGGAATCAGACGTACGGCAGTGGTTTTCTGGTTCACCATTCCGATGGCCGCCTCGTCCGCAATGATGCCTGCAATGGTGCTGGAGGGCGTGTCGCCCGGGATGGCGATCATATCCAGACCAACGGAACAAACACAGGTCATGGCCTCCAGCTTCTCGATGGTGAGGGCTCCCATGCTGACCGCGTCAATCATTCCCTGGTCCTCGCTGACCGGGATGAATGCGCCGCTTAAACCGCCCACATAGGAGGAAGCCATGACGCCGCCCTTCTTCACCTGGTCATTGAGCATGGCAAGGGCTGCCGTTGTTCCGGGCGCTCCCACCCGCTCCAGGCCAATCTCCTCCAGTATCTCAGCCACACCGTCTCCCACCGAAGGCGTGGGGGCCAGGGACAAGTCAATGATTCCAAAGGGAATGCCCATGCGCTTGGATGCCTCCTGCGCCACCAGCTGGCCCACGCGGGTAATCTTAAACGCGGTCTTTTTGATGGTTTCACAGAGCACCTCAAAGTTGGCATCCCTCACCTTTGCCAGGGCAACCTTCACAACGCCAGGGCCGCTTACGCCTACATTGATGATGGCTTCGGATTCCGTCACGCCGTGGAAGGCGCCTGCCATGAACGGGTTGTCGTCAGGAGCATTGCAGAATACCACCAGCTTGGCGCATCCAAGGGAATCATGGTCCCTGGTGGCCTCGGCTGTCTCAGTCATGATTCTGCCCATCAGTTCCACCGCGTCCATGTCAATGCCGGTTTTGGTGGAGCCCACATTGACGGAGCTGCACACGCGCTCTGTCTGGGACAGCGCCTGGGGAATGGAGAGAATCAAGTTTTTATCAGCCCTGGTCATGCCCTTGCTCACAAGAGCGGAATGGCCGCCGATGAAGTTTACACCCACTTCCTTTGCAGCCATGTCCAGAGTCTTGGCTATGGTGACGAAATCCTCAGGACGCTTGCAGGCGGAACCGCCCACCAGCGCAATGGGAGTGACGGAGATACGCTTGTTGACAATGGGAATACCGAAATCAGCCTCGATATCCTGGCCCGTGGAAACCAGGTCCTTTGCCAGGGTAGTGATTTTCTTATAAATCTTTTCATTGAGCGCCTCAAGATTGCTGTCCACACAGTCCAGAAGGCTTATACCCAGGGTAATGGTACGCACATCCAGCTTTTCGTGTTCAATCATGTTGTAGGTCTCATTTACCTCGTACATATTTACGTTAATCATAGTTCTTTCGTCCCTTTCTTCTGAATTACAGGCCCGCCCTATCCTCTGGGGATGCCATTAGATACGGTGCATCTTCAGGAAGATTTCTTCCCGCTGAATCTTCACACTGACGCCGATTTCCTCTCCGACCTGTTCCAGCTCCTGGGCTACTTCGCCAAAGGACTTGGTTATGTTCTCCACGTCCACAACCATCATCATGTTGAAAAATCCCTTTACAATGGTCTGGGTGATATCCAGTATATTAATCTGGTTCTCAGCCAGGTATGTACATACGCCTGCAATGATTCCTACCCTGTCTTTCCCTACAACTGTAATGATTGCCTTATTCATCTTCATTCTCCTCACGCTTTTGTTTTATTGAAATCCGGTGAACGGATATCCATACGTTTTACAGATATATAATTTCGCTCATGCAGTCCCTGCTGGCCACGGAAATGGAAAAATCAGAGACCCCGTAAGGGCAGTCTCCCTCGTCAATCTCCAGACGCACGGTCTCGTAGGCCAGCTCCTCGTAATTGTTCTCCTTGCTGAGATGTCCCAAAAGAATCTTTTTCAGTCTGTCGTGGAGGACGCAGTTCAAAAGCCTGCCCGCATTTTCATTGGACAGATGGCCGTGGTCCCCTAAAATCCTCCGCTTCAGGTAATAGGGATAAGGTCCTGTCTCCAGCATCCTGACATCGTGGTTGGATTCCAGGAGCAGGGCGTCCAGCCCCTGGAGATGGTCTATGATATACTGGTCAAAATGTCCCATATCCGTGGCCACGGCCACAGACTTCTCCCCGTTTTGTACGCGGTATGCCACCGGATTCGCGGCATCGTGGTCAATCCGAAAGGGCTTCACGGTCAAATCGCCTACCATGAAATCCAAATCCGGGCATACCGGAGTCAGAAGGCCCCTGTCAAATTTGCCCAGGCTGCCTGCGGCCGCAATCTCATCCAGGGTTTCTCGGGTCCCGTAAATGGGTATCCCGTACTTGCGTGACAGCACTCCCAGTCCCTTGATGTGATCCGAATGCTCATGGGTAATGAGAATTCCGTTCATATCGTTTCCCGTAAGCCCTATCTCATTTAATCCCTGCTGAATCCTCTTGTTGCTGATTCCCGCATCCACCAGCAGGTGGGTGCTGTCAGAACCTATGTAAATACAGTTGCCGCTGCTTCCGCTGGCAATACTTACCATTCTCATGTTTTACAGTCCTTTGTCTTATTTATTGCAATCTGATGTTGTACTCCATTTGTTCTCCAGGAGCCTTCGGATCTGTTTTCTGGTGTCCTCCACAGAGCCGTTGTTGTCGATAACCGCATCGGAAAATTCCCTGAACCCTGCCTCCGGAGCCTGGCTGTCCATGATACTTTCCGTTTTCTCCCTTGTGTAACCGCGGCTCTCTCTGAGACGCTCCATGCGGTTCTCCCTCGATGTATAAACATACCACATTTCCCCGCAGTTGTCACGGAATTCTTTTGAGGGAATGGCTGCCTCTATGACCACCAGAGGTTCGGGGCAGGCAAGCGCTTCCCCAAAGGCGGTATCCCATACCAGGGGATGGGTCAGGCGGTCCACCTGGATGCGTTTGTCCGGGCAGCCAAAGATTACCTGGGCCATGGCGGGACGGTTGATGGTTCCGTCCTCATTCAGTATGGACGGCCCCAGACAGTCCACCATGGCCCGGTAGCTCTCCCGCCCGGGCTGCATCAGCTCCTTTGTCACCTGGTCCGCCTGGATGACACGGAAGCCATACTCCTCCTTCAGTATCTCCAGCACCCGGCTTTTTCCGGCTCCCACGCCGCCTGTGATTCCCAATATAAACTTGCTGCCCGCGGGGGATGGGTTTCCTGTATTTTCCATATCCTGTCACTGCCCCTTCTGATGCCGTTATTTTCTGTATCTTCGTTATTTTCTGTATCTTTGTTTCTTCCCGTATTTCCTACTTGGCGTCAAACCAGGATTTTCCCACTTCCGCTTCCACCTCCAGTGAGACCCTTAAATCAGCCGCGTGCTTCATCTTATCGGCCAGAATCTCCTTCACTGTCTGGGTTTCATCCTGGGCCGTCTCAATCAGGAGCTCATCGTGAATCTGGAGGACGATTCTGGATTTCAGGTTTCGCTTTTTCAGCTCCCTGTCCACTGCAATCATGGCTATCTTCATAATGTCTGCCGCGGTTCCCTGAATGGGTGAATTCATGGCCACCCGCTCTCCGAACTGGCGCTGCATAAAGTTGGCGGACTTAAGCTCAGGAATGGGCCGCCTCCTGCCGTACAGGGTCGTCACGTAGCCCTGCTCCTTGCCCTGCTTGACCAGTCCGTCCAGGAATATCTTAACCCCCGGATAGGTCTCAAAATATTTGTCGATGTACTCCACCGCCTCCTTGCGTGAAATGCTCAGTCCCTCGCTGAGCCCAAAGGCGCTGATGCCGTACACAATTCCGAAGTTCACTGCCTTTGCGTTGCGGCGCTGGAGGGGAGTCACTTCCTCAAGGGGTACATGGAATACCTGGGATGCGGTGATGGCATGGATGTCCTGGGCGGAGCGGTATGCCTCGATCAGCCGCTCATCCCCTGACATGTGGGCCAGGATACGCAGTTCAATCTGGGAATAGTCCGCGTCCACGAACACACAGCCTTCCCTGGGAACAAACACCTTGCGGATTTCCCTGCCCAGGGCCATGCGGACCGGGATATTCTGAAGGTTCGGCTCCGTGCTGCTGATGCGTCCCGTAGCCGTGATGGTCTGGTTGAATTTGCCGTGAATCCTTCCGTCCTCGCCGATATAGGCTGCCAGGCCTTCCGCATAAGTGGAATTCAACTTTGTCAGCTGGCGGTAATCCAGGATTTTCTGGACCACCGGATAATCAGGCGCCAGCTTTTCCAGCACATCCGCTGCCGTGGAATAGCCTGTCTTTGTCTTTTTTCCTCCCGGAAGCTCCATCTGCTCAAAGAGAATCTCTCCCAGCTGCTTGGGGGAATTGATATTGAACTCATGCCCTGTCTCCTGGTAGATTTCCTGTTCCAGCTTGGCGATTCCCACCTTAAGCCTGTCCCCATATTCTTTGAGCTCGGCCCGTTCCACCTTCACGCCCTCCTGCTCCATATGGAACAGGCTGTAAATCAGGGGCATCTCTATATCGGTAAACAGGCTGTACATTCCCGTATCCTTTAACTGTCCTGCCAGGGGCACAGCGGCCTTCCACGCGGTGTACCCCATGTAGCATACACAGTCAACGGCATTCTTCTCACCCTTCCACAGGGCGTCTCCCAGGTCCTCCTTTGCCAGCAGATCCGCCCTGGAGGGCACGGTAAGTCCCAGATAGTCCCTGGCCAGATCATCGTAGGCATAGGTATCCTTAAGCGGGTTTAGTAGATATCCGGCAACCCCCGCGTCATATATAGGATCCGTGTCCTTAAGTTCCAGGTACGCAAGCATGGATTTTAAATCCAGGACCCAAAACTCCCCGGCTCCCCGGCCCGGATCGTTCTGGCCCGGATGATTCTGCCCGTTGCTGTCCTGCCCATGATTTCTCACGCACAGCGCCCTGAGCCGCTCCAGAAGATACTCGCCGGTAATCTGCTCTCCTGCCGCCAGACAGTAAATTTCCTCCTCGCCCAGGCATAAGGCCAGGCCTGTCACGGGGTTCAGCCCGGTTCTGGCTTTTTTCCCCGCTTTCACTTCCCCGTTCTCGTCAAAGCTGAAGGACAGCTGCTCCACGCTCTCCTTTACAGCCTCATCGCTGCCCAGTATGAGCTGGAAACCGGCCAGTTCTGCGCCTGCCGCCCTGCCAAATATCTTATCCGCTGTCTTTACATCCTTCACAAGGGTAAAATGGGATTTTATATCAGGCGCAGCCGCTTCCTGGGCAGCGGTTTTGTCAAACCGGGCCAGGATGGACTTGAATTCCAGACGCTTCATATACTGATACGCATCTGGTGTATACAGGTCATCAATCCGGGCGTCCCCGTAATTAAATTCCACAGGACAGTCCGTACGGATGGCCGCCAGCTTCTTGCTCATCTGAGCCATGTCGTAATGCTCCTCCAGAGCCTTTCTGGCCCTGGGAGGCTTAAGCTCCTCCAGGTGGGCATAGGCGTTCTCGATAGACTTGTACCGGGCGATGATGCTGGTTGCTGTTTTCTCCCCGATGGAAGGCACACCCGGTATATTGTCAGAGGCGTCCCCCATAAGGGCCTTCACATCAATGAATTCCTCAGGCGTCACCTGATACTCCCGCAGCACATCCTCCGGGAAATAGTCCTTAATCTCAGTCACACCCCTGCTGGTCCTGGGGATTCGTATCTTAATGTGTTCATCAGACAGCTGCAGAAGGTCCCTGTCCCCGGATACCACGGATACCTGGATCCCCTGGGCCTGGCACCGCTTTGCCACGGTACCCAGTATATCGTCCGCCTCAAATCCCTCCAGGGTCATGATGGGAATTCCCATGGCCTTCAGCACATCCTTCATAACAGGAATCTGTTCATGAAGCTCCTGGGACATGGGCTTTCTCGTCCCCTTATAGGCGTCATACATCTCATGCCGGAAGGTAGGCTCCTTTAAATCAAAGGCAACGGCTGCGTGGTCCGCCTTTTCCTCCTCCAATATCTTCAACATGATATTTAAAAAACCGTACACTGCGTTGGTATGCAGACCCTCCGAATTGGTAAGGTCCGGTACCCCGTAAAATGCCCGGTTCATAATACTGTGTCCATCAATCAAAACCAATTTATCCATTAATATAAGTTCCTTTCTGTCTCTGTCACCACATCCTGAACTGGAGCACCAGCACCACCAGCACGGCCCAGAAGCACAGTGTGTTCACCGCATAGCGGGCTGTCTCCAGGATTCCCAGGGTGTGCACCCTCTGTCTGGACAGCTCCAGGGCTGTCTCCAGGGCTCCCTTGATGTTATAGGTGCCTGTTCCCTGGTCCAGCTGGCGGATGCCCACATCCACTGTGAAGTAAATCTCCAGCTCTTCCCGGCATTCCTCGCAGGTCTCAATGTGTTTTAAGAAATCTTTCAGTTCCCCGTCCGTAATGCTGCCGTTGATATACGGCATCACCAGACGCTCCGCTTCCCTGCAGGTCACAGCCAGCACCTCCTGTCTATCATTTTAATCAAATTCTTCTTACATCATACAATAAATCAGCTTACTTTTCAATGAAAGATTGGGACTCCCGTCACCTTGGTTAAGGGCGGATTTCTGTATCCGTCCCTGACAGGAGCCTGACGCGGCCCTGGTTCAGGACAGTCTGCCCCTTCCTGTATTCCCTGGGTGAAACGCCTGTCAGCCGCCGGAACACATCCCCGAAATAATTGCCGTCCGAGAACCCGCAGGCCATGGCCACACCGGTCACGGACAGCTCCGTATTGTGCAGCATATCCGATGCCTTCTGGACGCGGATGTAATTCAGATACTCCTTAAAGCAGAGACCGGTGGAGCTTTTGAATTTCTTTGAAAAATAGGTGGGGCTCATATTGGCAAATGCAGCCACCTCCCCCAGCGTCAGCCCTTCCTGATAATGCTGGTTCATGTACCGGGCCGCACTGACCATGGCCTCCTCCGCCTCCTCCAGCGTATGCCCCTCCCCGCGGGCCTCCTGGCAGCGGCCCAGTACCACCAGAATCTGGTGCAGGAGGCTGCGAAGCTGTATCTGGCAATAGCTGTCCCCCTGCTTTTCCTCATCCTGCATCTGGGACAGCAGTTCCTCTATCTTAGGGCGGAATTCCGGAGGAATGGTGCGTTTGGGCTGGGAGAAGATATGGCCAAAGGCCTCCCTCCCGCAGAGGCTTAAAAATGAGCTGACCGTATCCCTGGAAAAATAGATTCCGAACCGCTCAGCCTGCCAGCTTGGCTCATACAGGGCCTTGTGGACCTCAAGGGGCGGAATGATGGTTATATCCCCCGGTTCCAGATAATAGATGTCCTGGTTGATGAACATTTTACATTTTCCTGATAACAGATAATAAATCTCATAGTAAGAATGATAATGAGGCCGCTTCATCACAAAGGTTGAGGACCTTCTGATACGGCTGATCTGAACGCTTTTATCCTTTAGAATCATGGTATTGCTCATACGCGGTTCTTCTCCTTCCACTTCTCCTCTAAGACCGGACCGTCATGGCAAAAAAACTGTAATTTCAAGAAAATATCCCATAAAATCCGTATTATTCCATCTGTTTTTGTTATACCATAAAGCCAACCAAAGGTAAACAAGGAATTAGACAAGGAAATGGAGGAATGACCATGGCTGAAATGACCAGGATATCCATGGCTGTGACGGCTGCCAATAAAAAAAGCCGCTCCTTTTTGGAAGCAGCCGCCGGGCGGAAGGACCTGTACCTGATGGAAGGACCGTCAGAGGAAGCAGATGTCATATATCTTCCGGATTACAGCAGTCTGGATTTCCGGCAGGTCCGTGAGCTTCTCACAGCGGGAAAACACGTCCTGTTCGGAACCATGGGAGCAGCCGATGCCGGCAGCCTCAAGGCGCTGGCTCAGACAGCCGCGGAACACGGTGCTGTGCTGTTGGACCACATCCATCTTGCATTTAATCCATGTATGGCACCGTTAAAGACAGCGCTGTCATGCCTGGGACCCATTCGCCGGATTCGTCTTTATTCCTGCGAGTATGCCTTTTGCTGTAAGGGAGTCCGCACTTCCCCTGTCCTTCCCTTCACCCATGTTCCGCCGGGAGGCGCATTGTTTCAGAGGGGCACCGACTGCATCTATCCCCTTGTGCATCTCTTCGGCATACCACAACAGCTGGATGCCCAGATGGTGTTTACGGAAAATGGAATGGACGCAGCCGGCACTGTCAGGGGATATCTGGGAGGCGCCCAGGTGGAGATCGTCTATTCCAAGATATCAGGAAGCCATGTTCCAAGCCTCATAGAGGGAGAAAGGGGAAGCCTGTTAATCCGTGATTTACGGAATTTAAGGGAAGTGACCTGTTTCGACCGGTCCGGCGTGGAAGAACCGCTGGTTTCCTTTTCCCACAAAGCCTGCCGCGCCGCAGAGCTGGACCGTTGCATGGCGTTCATAAAGGGAAAAAACGACTGGCGCCGTCCCCTTGCATCCTCCATACAGACCCTTCAGATGATGGATGAAATCCGGAGCTTCCAGAATTTGGATGTGGAAAATACCGCCCCATCCCATCCCCACTATGCGTCTGCCATTTAAGCAATCCGCCCTCGTTGCC
>JAJQEA010000114.1 GCA_021201905.1 Clostridia bacterium | reverse complement strand
GCAGCTTTGCCCACCTGAAGGAGGAACTCGGGCGGCGGAACGAGGACATACGGCAGCAGCAGCACCAGCGCCGGGTCATGGAGCTGCAGCTTCTCCAGGAGCAGATCAATCCCCACTTCCTCTACAACACCCTGGATACCATTGTGTGGCTGGCGGAGGGAGGGCAGAACCGGGCCGTGGTGGACATGGTCACCTCCCTGTCTGAATTTTTCCGAACAACCCTCAGCGGAGGAAAGGATTTCATCACCATGCGCGAGGAAATCGGTCATATTAAAAGCTATCTCCAAATCCAGAAGATCCGCTACCAGGATATCATGGACTATGAGGTTACCCTTGAAAAATCCCTGGAGGAATGCAGAATACTGAAGCTTACCCTCCAGCCCCTGGTGGAGAACGCCCTTTACCATGGAATCAAGAATAAGAGGGGGAAGGGGCGCATCTGGGTCCGGGGATACGCAAAGGAGGACATGGCTGTGCTGGAGGTGGAGGATGACGGGGCGGGCATGACGGAGGAGGAGATGGAGGCTGTCAGGCGGAAGCTGCGGGGGGAAAAGGAGACGCCTTCCCGGGAGGGACCTGCTCCCAAGGGAGGGTTTGGACTTTTCAATGTGGCGGAGCGCCTGCGCCTGAACTATGGTTCCCGGTGCAGCCTGGAGTTTAAGAGCGTCCTGGGCCAGGGCACAAGGGCCGTGGTGGCCATACCGCTGGAAGCCGGATATGACAGGGAAGGGGAGGATTGAAAAATATCCACCCATAATCGTAAAAAAACACCCAAATGTATGAACAAACTGTGAAAATTCTAAAAATCGTGTACAAAACAACGGAGAAATTCCGTTGTTTTTGTTATTAACAACTGATATGATTATACCAACAAGGGGAAACAAAATACAAATCAAGGAGGTTTATGTATTATGAGGAAAAAAGGATTAAGCGTTATGTTATGTGCGGCAATGGCAGCATCCCTGCTGGCAGGGTGCGGCGGCGGAAGCAAGCCTGCAGAGACAACAGCAGCTCCCGCAGCAGCTGAGACAACGGCGGCAGCAGCCGACACCACGGCAGCTCCTGAGAAGTCAGAGGCTGAGACAGAGGCAGAGGCAAAGGATGACGCGGCATCCGGTGATTTGATTGTGGTTGGTTATGCCCAGGTTGGCACTGAGTCTGACTGGAGAACAGCGAATACAGAGTCCTTCAAGTCCACCTTTACAGAGGAAAACGGCTACAAGCTGATTTTTGACGATGCACAGCAGAAGCAGGAGAACCAGATTAAGGCCATCAGAAGCTTTATCCAGCAGGATGTTGACTACATCGTAGTGGCTCCCGTAGTTGAGACAGGATGGGAGGCAGTTCTCCAGGAAGCACAGGAAGCAGGAATTCCGGTTATCCTGTCCGACCGTCAGATGGATGTGGATGAAAACCTGTATGAGTGCTGGGTAGGCGGCAACTTCATCAAGGAAGGCGAGACAGCAGGAAACTGGCTGGCTGATTACTTAAAGGCACAGGGAAGAGACGGCGAGGACATCAACATCGTTACTCTTCAGGGAACCATCGGAGCATCCGCTCAGGTTGGCCGTACAGAAGGTTTCGGAAACATCTTAAAGCAGCATGACAACTGGAACATGTTGGATATGCAGACAGGTGAATTCACACAGGCTAAGGGCCAGGAAGTTATGGAATCCTTCCTTAAGTCCTATGACGATATCGATGTGGTAGTGGCTGAGAACGACAACATGGCATTCGGCGCTATCGATGCAATCAAGGCAGCCGGCAAGACCTGCGGACCTGACGGCGACATCATCATCTTCTCCTTCGACGCAGTTAAGGCAGCATTTGACGCCATAATAGCCGGCGACTTAAACGCAGCATTTGAGTGCAACCCATTACACGGACCGCGTGTGGATGAGATCATCAAGAAGCTGGAGAAGGGCGAGACCGTTGAGAAGATTCAGTATGTAGACGAAGCTTACTTCGATACATCCATGGATTTGGAAGCTATCAAGGCTGAGCGTGCTTATTAATCAACATTTTCGTAACAGTTCAGGAAAGGCGGTGGGGAGAGTCGTTGCACGGCTCTCCCCCTTTTCAAGCCTGAGGCTGGGTGTTTTCAAGTAACTGAGCCCTGGAAATGGGGCGTATAACGGTAGAAAGGCGGAAATCGCATGGAGCAGAACGTTATTTTGGAAATGCGGGGAATCAACAAGAATTTCCCCGGTGTAAAGGCGCTGCAGGATGTGGATTTTACTTTGCGAAAAGGCGAAATCCATGCCCTTATGGGCGAAAATGGTGCCGGGAAGTCTACACTGATCAAGGTGCTGACCGGCGTGGAGGAGTTTGAAACCGGTACAATCCGGATGGAAGGCTCATCCAATACCATCATCAACCGGTCGCCCCAGGAAGCATAGGAGAATGGCATCAGCACGGTTTACCAGGAGGTGAACCTGTGTCCCAATCTGTCAGTGGCAGAGAACCTTTACATTGGCAGGGAACCGAAAAAGGGTCCCATGATCGACTGGAGGACCATGAAGGAGGATGCCAGGAAGCTGTTAGAGGGGCTGGATGTCCACATTGATGTGACCATGGCTGTGGAGAATTATTCCCTTGCCATCCAGCAGATGATAGCCATTGCCAGGGCGGTTGACATGTCGGCCAAGGTGCTGATTCTGGATGAGCCCACATCCTCCCTGGATGACGGTGAGGTGGAGAAGCTGTTCGTGCTCATGAGACAGCTTAAGGCCAAGGGAATCGGGATCATCTTCGTGACCCATTTCCTGGAACAGGTATACGCTGTCTGCGACAGGATTACAG
>JAJQEA010000356.1 GCA_021201905.1 Clostridia bacterium | reverse complement strand
GGTCGTAGTTGTGTATGAGAGAACTATGTTTACGCCACAATTAAAAGAAAAAGGCCGGGTGCCCCGTGCTCGTGCTGGACGCCCATCTGGATGAGTGCGGATTCATGGTACAGTCCATACAGGAAAACGGGCTTTTAAGTATCCTGATGCTGGGAGGATTCCATCTCACCAGCCTGCCCGCCCACTCTGTCATAGTAAAGACAAGGGATGGGAAAAAGCACAGGGGAATCACCACATCCAAGCCAGTGCATTTTCTGACAGCAGCCCAGAAAAACGACAACTCCCTGGCAATCGAGGATATCCTGGTGGATGTGGGAGCCAGCAGCAGGGAGGAAGTGATGGAGGTCTATGGAATCCGCCCGGGCGACCCCATTATGCCGGATGTAAGCTTTGAGTATCATGAGGAAAATGGAATCCTGTACGGCAAGGCATTTGACAACCGCCTGGGCTGCGTGAGCATTATCGACACCATGCAGGCTCTTAAGGATGAGGCGGACCAGCTGGCAGTGGAAGTGGTGGGCGCATTTGCGGCCCAGGAGGAAGTGGGTACCAGGGGAGCCACGGTGACAGCCCAGCAGGTTCAGCCTGATTTGGCCATTGTGTTTGAGGGATCACCGGCGGATGATTTCTATTTCCGGGCCGGTATTGCCCAGGGCTGTTTAAGAAGCGGGGTACAGATTCGCCACATGGACAACAGCTATATATCCAATGTGGAATTCATACGCTTTGCCCAGGAGACAGGAGATAAGCTGGGAATCAAGTACCAGGATGCGGTGCGCCGGGGCGGCAGCACAAACGCCGGAAAAATCAGCCTCACGGGAAAGGCAGTGCCGGTGCTGGTGTTAGGCATTCCGTCCAGGTATGTACACAGCCACTATAATTTCTGCGCAGAAGAAGACGTGGACGCCACTGTCAGGATGGCCGTGGAGGTGATCCGGGGACTGGATGAGGAAAGGATTGCAAGGATTCTGCGGAAGGATGTTATTTGATTAAATGGTATGGGGCAGAGGCGAAGGCGGGGGTGAGGATGGGAGTTTGTTAAAAGGTTCCGACAAAAAATCTCAGCAAAAATCATAATATAAATGCTCATCAAAAAGCCAGCAAAAAATTCTGAAAAAAGAGTCGAAATAGCTTGATATTTGTCGTCCTCTGCTTTATAATGTATACATACGAAAGATAAAAAAGAGATTGTGCTATTCTGTACAATCTCTTTCAATTTATAGGGAAATAAATATTTTTCGGTAAATTGGGTCAAGGTATATAATAAGGGCGGGTTTGGAAATGGTTTGTATCTGGTTAAGCCTACGGCATTGGCAGCAGCGGAAGCAGGCGGGTTACGCACAGCTTTCAGCAGACAGGCTGTTGCGAGGCGTCGGATACAGGGTATTTTCAAACCCGTTCTGGGATACAGTTTTACTATAATTGCTTTGGTGGGAAAATCCGTAAAATAATGGAGGAACGAATCTCATGGACAGAGAGATGATTATCGTACTGGACTTTGGCGGCCAGTACAACCAGCTGATTGCACGCCGTGTCCGCGAATGCAGCGTATACTGTGAAGTGCATCCTTATGATATGAGCCTGGAGAAAATTAAAGAAATGAATCCAAAGGGAATCATTTTCACAGGCGGACCGGACGTTGTGTTTGAAGACGGGGCACCCCGCTGCTCAAAGGAGATATTTGAACTGGGAATACCAGTCCTTGGAATCTGCTACGGCGCCCAGCTTATGAGCTACCTGCTGGACGGCGTTGTAAAGAAGGCTGTGGTCAGCGAATACGGACACACAGAGGTGGACGTGGATAATTCCTCCAAGCTGTTTGAGGGCGTTTCTCCCAAGACCGTATGCTGGATGAGCCACGGTGTGTACATTGCAGAGGTTCCGGCGGGCTTCCGTATCACTGCGCATACAGATTCCTGCCCGGTAGCCGGCATGGAGTGTCAGGAGAAGAATTTTTATGCGGTGCAGTTCCACCCTGAGGTGGTGCACACCAAGGAAGGCACCAGGATGCTCTCCAACTTTGTATATAATGTCTGCGGATGCTCCGGCGACTGGAAGATGGATTCCTTTGTGGATACTACCATCAAGGCTCTGAGGGAGAAGATAGGTAACGGCAAGGTGCTGTGTGCTCTGTCAGGCGGCGTGGATTCCTCTGTGGCTGCCATTATGCTGTCCAAAGCCATTGGCAAACAGCTTACCTGCGTGTTCGTGGATCATGGTCTGCTGCGCAAAAATGAGGGGGACGAGGTTGAGGCCGTATTTGGACCGGAAGGCGCTTATGACCTGAATTTTATCCGTGTCAATGCCCAGGAACGTTTCTACGCCAGGCTGAAGGGTGTGGAGGAGCCTGAGGCAAAGCGTAAGATCATCGGCGAGGAGTTCATCCGTGTGTTCGAGGAAGAGGCAAAGAAGATTGGCGCGGTGGATTATCTGGTCCAGGGAACCATTTACCCGGATGTGATTGAGTCCGGTCTGGGCAAATCCGCTGTCATCAAGTCCCATCACAATGTGGGCGGACTGCCGGAGCATGTGGATTTTAAGGAACTGGTAGAGCCTTTAAGGCTGCTTTTTAAGGATGAGGTGAGAAAGGCCGGACTGGAGCTGGGGATACCTGAGTACCTGGTATTCAGACAGCCATTCCCGGGACCTGGCCTGGGTGTCAGGATCATCGGTGAGGTGACGGCTGATAAGGTCCGCATCGTACAGGACGCTGACGCGATTTACAGGGAAGAGATTGCAAAGGCAGGAGTGGATAAGAATCTGGGCCAATATTTTGCAGCGCTGACCAATATGCGGTCTGTTGGCTGCATGGGCGATGAGAGAACCTATGATTATGCCGTTGCCCTGAGGGCCGTGCTTACATCTGATTTCATGACCGCGGAGTCCACTCAGATTCCATGGGAAGTGCTGGGGAAGGTGACCAGCAGGATTGTGAATGAGGTTAAGGGCGTGAATCGGGTGTTGTATGATTGTACGGGGAAGCCGCCGGCTACGATTGAGTTTGAATAGTTGTTGTTCCCATCCCACCGGCTTTAACTCAATTATCCAGCCGAAAATAGAATAAAGTAAACGCATAGCAGAGCGTCAGGATTTTTTATCCTGGCAGCTCTGCTTTTTGTTTTCCGCCTTTCCCTTCCAATCAATTTCTGCCCTTTGCCCTGTGTTCACTCTCTGTTATCAAAATAGAGAAAGAGCAAACCAGAAAGAAAAATAGAAAAGGAAAACACCAGAAAACAACGTATTTACAAGGAAAATTCAAATCCAAAACCAATCCAAACAAAACGCAACCTGTTTTTGTTCCTGTTCTTTGGCTGTGATAGTCTCAAGTAATGTGGCTGCACGAAAGCCGGAAAAAGAGCAGAGAAGAAGGCAAAAAGAGCGTATCTGTATTTCAAAAATGATAATAAACCCGAAAAAAGCCGGGAAAAGAAAGGGTTATTTGGGGTGGGACAAGAGGGCGGATTTCGATTGTACCTCGACAAATTATATTCCCATCCTTCCGGTTCTGTATCTGTTATCCGGCTGAAAATAGAATAAAGTAATACACTCGCAGAGCCGACAGGATTTAAGCTCCTTCCGGCTCTGTTTCTGTATGAGTTTTAGCCGATTGAGTATGTTGGAATTTTTCGTGTTTCAAAAAATGGAGACATGCGAAACTAAAAACCGCCCGCTATGCGGATGAATTATAAAACGAAAACAGAATCAGGTTTTGTCGTTACAGAGCATCAAAAGTCTTGAATTCCTCTGTGATAGCATGAGCGTGCTGTTTTTGATGCGCCAAGAAGATGGCAACCTATATGATAAAGTATCCGTAATATGCCGGATAGAAAAAAGAACCCATGGCTACGGCTCGTTCCAGTCTACACCATGGTTTCTTTACAAGTTAGCCTCTGAACAGTAACCATTCAGATTCAAGGAAATGTAGGAAATATCATTTTCATTGTAAATTTGTATGCTCCAGTGTATAATTTGAACAATAAGATGCCTTGTGATAATTTCTCGGAGAAAGAGTTGCTAGATAGTGAGGAGACGTTGAATTATGATTATGATGGAATATATACTTTGAAAGATAGTGAGAAAATAATTTAAAAATATCTGGATGAAGTATCGTTGGTGTGAAAAAGAATGTATAAATTTAATGGAGGGATAATTGTGTATTATAATTTATTGAATCGAAACAAAGTGAATGTTTGGGATAGGGTTTGGGAACAGGATGTATATTCAAAACCTGAGTTAAGAGAGGAAAAAGCAAAAGCAAAAGTTGATAAGTTGCTAAATCACATTGTAATAGAAAGTTCTACTGTTGTTTTGGACTTGGGATGTGGGGGTGGATATGTAGCACGGGAATTGTATAATAGAACAGGTGCACAAATATATGGTATAGATAGCTCTGAAGAAGCAATATGTATATCCCAAAAAAATCTGAAGGACTCCCAATTATATATAAAAAAGAAAACATTACAAAATTATCCTTTAAAGATAATTTTGCAGATGTTATATTATGTGTTGGAGTTATTGAACATATTAAAGATTATGAAAATTGTTTGAATGAAATTAAATGAGTTTTAAAAAATAATGGATATGTATATGTTGTATCATCTAATCGAAATAGCTTTATTTATCAACAAAAAATTATTAGAGAAAAATTGGGATTGTGGAATTATGGTTATCAAAAAAACTGGACAAAGGATGCATTGGAAAAAATGTTTTTAGTGCACAATTTTACGACACTGAATATAGATATTGATAAAGGAATTGGGAATTTTAAGATTGTTGATAAAATGGATAGGTTACTATCATCGACAACAAGAAGGCGAGGTAGATATATATATTATGTGGGGAGATTGACAAAATGACAATAGCTAATTTAGTATGCGGTATAGTGGGGTCCATAGTGGCCACGATAATTATAACGGTAGTAACAAAAGTTTATTTGGGAATATCAAATTATAGAGGATTAAAGGGCAGTATTCGACTTCTAAGAGATTGTTATGAAGGGGGTATTGTTAATGTGTTTCCTTGCAGGAAAACTTATGTGCAACATAAAGATCATGGAACAGAGACACAATACATATCTAGAAGCAGTAATAAATTACTGTATGTGGGCTATTGGCTTGCACATGGAACAGAGATGGGCAATATAAAGCAAACAATTCAAAAGTTGATTTTTGATGGAAAAGATGTGGAACTGGTTTTACTTAATCCTGATAACGTAGCATTGTTAGTCGAAATTGCTGATTATATGCAAATTGATTATAATGAAATGAAGCAAAGAATAAATACTTGTTTATCAAAGATGTTTAAATTAAAATGTGATTTGCCAAGTGAACTAAAAGAACATTTTCATATAAAAATTCATAATGTGCCAATAAATGCTTCTGCATTCTTAATAGATTATGATAGTGAAAAAGAAATGTGCATATTAGTAGATTATAAAATTTATAATCAAGAACGAGAAAAAAGTTATGGAATAGAATTCAGAGATAGAAGTAAAATAATGACGAAAAGTTTACGAGAATCATATTTGAAAATTGCTAGTAGAGCAAAAACATATGAAACTGAATTTACTGATTATTAATTATACTTATTTGAAAGGGTTTAAATGATAATGTCTCATTCTGATATCATATACTATATTAGAGAGGCTTTTAAAGAGGCTGAGAAGTCAAATTGTCCAAGGACAAAGGTTGGATGCATTTTAGTTAAGAACCATACTATTTTAACTTCTGCATGTAATAATGAAATATTAAATTTGAATAAATGTTCTATAGAAGGTTGTATAAGAATTATTAAAGGTGTATCCAGTGGTTCTAATTTAGATTTATGTAGAGGTATTCATGCGGAGCAGAAATTGTTAATTAATTGTGCTTTGAATAACATAAATCCGGTAGGTGCAACAATTTATTTAACACATTCTCCGTGTTTCTCTTGTGCAAAAATTTTAATAGAAGCGGGTATAAGTGAATTATATTATTGTATAGATTATCCGGATACAATGTTTAAAAAGTTATTTGATGAAATAGGACTAAAATACATTAGAGTAGGATTAGAGGAAATATAACATGTTAGATGAAGCATATGATTTAGTAAAATATTTTCAATTACAAGCTGGGCAACCAGTAAGTGATATTCCAGAATTTTTATCTCCTGAGAGAGTTGCTATAAGACATATGTGGATGAAAGATGAACTGGAAGAATTCTTAGATGCGCAAAATTTGTATGAACAGGTTGATGCAATTATGGATTTATTATATTATGCTATAGGTACATTAGTTGAGTTAGGTGTTAAACCTGATAAATTGTTTGCAATGCTACATGAATGGAATATGAAAAAATTAATTGATATTTGTTATGATGAGAAAGGAAAAGTACTTAAACCAGAGGGGTGGAAACATCCGGATGAACAAATAAAACAGATTGTAGATCAAATGAAAACTCAGTAAATGTAAATTATGTCTACTAGTATTTTCTTGTCGAGTTATAACATTGTTAGATTTCAGTTACACCACTCACAGTAACCAAATGCATACAACATGTTAAAAAGACGGATTTTGGTATCCAGCAGTTTTGCAAAATTGCATTGAGCGTAATTGTCAGAAAGTCAAAATAATATGTGTGAATGAAGTGAAAAGTAGGCATAAATAGCATGAAAACGAAACAAAATGTTTAGGAACACCTATGAACTTGCGGAACTAGTGGTTGCGTTGAATGACGATATTGATGTTTTCGCAAGTAGCCTAATGAAGGGGTTAGAGTGATAATACTAATTTGTATAGACCGTAAGAATAGGACGGTTTAAATAAGATAAAGTCAAATAGGAATTGTTTCAAAGGCATTTGAATTGATGCAAAAATTTGCAGTGGAATTGTTACAGTAAGAAATGGAGGACCTGCCAATGAACATACAAATCTTTGGAACTAAAAAATGCTTTGACACAAAGAAAGCCGAACGCTATTTCAAAGAGCGGAACATCAAATACCAATTAATTGACTTAAAGGAAAAGGGCATGAGCAAAGGGGAATACACCAGTGTGAAACAGGCTGTGGGCGGTCTGGATGTTATGTTGAATGCTGATTGCAAAGATAAGGATGCATTGGCATTAATCAAGTACATTGCCGCTGAAGACCGGGATGAGAAAGTCCTGGAAAACCAGAAAGTCCTGAAAACACCCATTGTCAGGAATGGAAAGAAGGCCACAATTGGCTACCAGCCTGAAGTATGGAAGACATGGGATTAGGGATTAAACCGGGGTAAATCAAATTATTCTAACTTGGTTTAACCAAACTCAACCCAACCAAACTCAATCCAACTAAACCCAACCATAAACACCACCTGCCCATAAACAAAAGAACACAAAGGGGGTTAATCCCATGGAAATACTGCGCGTGGCGGTCTGCGATGATGACGAGATATATTTGAATGAGATGAAAGAGGAAATAAAAAAGGAAATCAAAGAGTATATCGGGAGACTGCCGGGAACCATGGATATGCAGTTAAGCCTTTTTACTGATGGGCGCAGGTTATATGAGGCGGGGAGGCAGCAGCCCTTTGACCTGGTGTTTCTGGATATTGAAATGCCGGAATGGGATGGTTTCCGGCTGGCGGAGCAGTTGGGACTTAGCTGCCCGGAAACAAAGATTATTTTTGTATCCAGTCATGAGAGCTGGGTGTTTGACGCCCTGGAGTATATGCCGCTGTGGTTTGTGAGAAAGGGACTCTTGAAACGTGATATAAGCCGTGCTATGCAGAAGTATTTCCAGGTAACGGCCCGCAGGAAAATCAGTTATAAAATCCAGGGGGGATTTGGCGCGGGAGAGGTGCTTTTGCGGGATATTATGTACATAGAATGCAACGGCCATACACTGACATACAAGATGTCCGGGGGCACGGAGTACTCTGTTTACGGGAGTCTGAGGTCTGTGGAGGAGGAATTGAAGAGGTATGGTTTTCTCCGTGTTCACCGGAATTATCTGGTGAACCAGGCATTTATTTCCCAGATAGGGAAAATGGACGCTGTTCTTAAAAATGGGACAGCTGTTCCCGTGGGACGTGACAGAAGAAAAGGGGTAAAGGAGATGATGATAGAATATGGAAGGAAGCGCGGCAGCCGGTTATGTGATTGATGCGTTGTCCACCATCATGGCTGTGGAATATATGGACCATGGTTTTGAAAAGAAATATTCCGGTGCCGTCCGAATCATGCTGTTTGCGGGAGGATGCGCGGCCTATTATGGAATTATGGTCCTGCTCAACCGTTATGCGGCTTTTGAGGGAGGACTGGGAATCGGTTATGGTATGGTGCTGGCAGCATATGGATTTATCGCACTGAATGGGACAATGCAAAAGGTCATTGTCCACAGTTTTCTGTGGATACTGGTAGCCATCAGCAGTTCCTACATGACATATGGGGCTTTGGGGATTATCACAGGCAGAAGTCTCAATACACTGCTTGTCATGGGGCGGGATGCGGTTGTGTTCCCCATGCTGGCGGGCTGCGCGCTTAAATTTTCCATGGGACGGGCTGCTCTGGCGCTGTACGGACGGAAAAACGGGCCGGGGCAGGCGGAGGACGGAATGCTGGCCGGGACATTTTTCTGCATGTTTATTTTGATTTTGGGAATGTTTCTTCTGGAGGAAGGCAAACTGGATCAGAGAGGGAGATATTTTTTATCTCTTTGTATGTTGGCGGGGATTTTTGGGGTGATTGTTCTCATAGGGAGCTTTTATCACCGCCTGGAGCGGTACCGGAGGGAGCGGTGCGAGGCAGAGTTCAGGAGAGAAACCAGAGCCCAACAGGAGAAGCAGATAAAGGATTTATACAGAATGGGCCGGGAGATAAATCATATGCGCCATGATATGAAGGGGCGTCTGAATGTTCTGTACCGTCTGGTGACAAAGGAACGGTACGGAGAGGCGGCCGACTATATTGAACAAATGGGTGCAGATCTGGGCAATTATCCGGAGCTGCCCCAGGATACAGGAAATGAGGGATTAAATGCAGCCCTGATAAAGGCAGTCCAGGAGTGCCGGGAGAAGGAAATCCGGTTCCGGTATGTGGTTATGGGCAGATAGAACAGGATTGACAGCATGGACATGGGAACTCTTATGTACAACCTGATTTCCAATGGAATCGAGGCCTGCATGGAGTCCGGGCCGGAACGGGAATTGGAGCTGGTGGTGAGGGAGGAGGAAGGAACAACAGAAATTTTCATGGAAAATACGATTTCCGGGTCTGTGATGAGGGATAATCCGAAGCTGGAAAGCAGAAAGCCGGAGAAACGGTATCATGGATTTGGCATGGAGAGTATCCGTGAAATTATACATAAATATCAGGGGTGCTATAGCTACAGGGAAGAATCAGGACGGTTTATTCAGGAGATCAGTCTGCGGGAGGTTTCTGAATAAACTGTCCTGCTTTTTGTGCCGAAATAGTACGGCTTATGCTGCGATGATTGTTTTTTGGCGCTGAATTCGTATAATAAAACATGAAAGTATCCTTTTGATGTTTGTGTAAAATTTGAGGATATTCTGCCATAAAAGGATACCGTGAGACGGCATAAGAGAAGGGAGATATACTACATGACAGCTGAAAACAAAGAATCATACCTGGAGCTCATGAACGAAGACTTTATGAAAAAGAATTATCCGGAGGGCTCCGTGTTCAAGGCTTACAAGAAGGCCCTCAAAGGATTCAACACGTGGCTGGGACTGTTTTTTATAGGCGCTTTTTTGCAGGCAGCATAGCAGGGGTGGTCTGGTCCATAAACAGAACATTGGAGATTATCCAGGATGCAGAGGAAAATATGCTGGGGTTTGGAATCGGGATTTCCGTCTTTTTTCTTTTGCTGGTTCTGTTATTTGGAGCGGTTATCTTTTTTATAACTAAGGACTTGAGAAAAACCGCGGATGACTGGATACGTATTGTTGCCAAGGCGGGCGGGTTAAGCGAACAGGAGATACGGGAATTTGACAGACAGGCTATGGAGCCGGACAGCCTTATCCTGAATCATCTTGGGAAGCTGAAGTCCTTTACAACCGGGCAGAAGAAGGGGATATTGACCAGGGATTACATTTGTCTTTACGGCGGCAACGCGCCTGGTGTGCTGAAACTCAGCCATCTCAAAGAAGCTTATCTGAAGGATAATACATACTATGTTAAAGTTGGAAAAACCAGTAAACAGGCGCATTATCTGACCATCAATCTGAAGAGCACGGATGAAAAAAAACGTATGGGCAGAGACATCCCTGGAGGCAGCCAGGGCGCTCCAGGAGGAATTGGAGCGCCGTTGTTCCGGGATTGACACCGCTGGCGGCGCGGTGCTGCCGGGATAGGAATGAGGGGGACTTGGTATGGAAAATGAGAATACAAACAGGAGAACTTTGGAATCTGAGTTCAGAAAAGGTATGCTGCGGTCTCATATGCCTGTGGGCCTGCTTATGACCGCCTTTGGAATGGGCCTGATTATAATAATAAGCGGCTATCTGCTGAAATATTTCCGCGGGGCTATTCCGCTTCGGGAGGTGTACCGGACAGAACAGGCGGGGGAAGAGTATGTAAGCTTTGATATAAATTATGTGTTGGACGCTTTCATGGAAAGCTACCGCACCCGCAGCGGAGTGCGGACCAAGAGCAGCGTATATTATCTGGTGCTGGACGAGGAAGCAGGTCCTGTTCCGGTACGTGTTTCCGCGAAATTGGAGGCGGAAATGGACCGGATTATGGATGAGACATGGGACTACTTAAACGGTGTCCGGTCTCAGCCGCCTGTTGGAATGCATGTGGAAGGCACCTTGAAAAAATTGAAGGATAACGGGAAAACATACTTTGACAGGACTTCCAGAAGTTTTGATCTGCCAGTTGAAAATGAGAGTTATTACCTTTGGGCAGGTATGCTGGATAACCAGACGCCCTCCAGCGCCATGGGAGTGCTGGGCCTTGGAACGGTCATTATGTTTTTGGGATTTTTTATTCTGTTTTCGATGCTGGGGAAAGATCATATAAAAGCAGTACAGGCATTTCTGGAGACTCATGAAAACATAACAAGGCAAATGGTGGATGAAGATTTCAAGAATAGCCGGAAGATAGGCGGCACATTCTGGCTGGGTGAAGATTTTTCATATGCCATATCGGGCAAACCCGTGATTCTGGTGAACCAGGAGCTTAAAAAGGTTTTGTTCCGAATACAGAGAGTTGGGCGCGGAACCAGGGAAGAATTGGTGTGTGTCATGGAGAATGGAAAGGAATATGACTTTACCATGAATAAGAAAAAGGCAGAAGAGGCCATATCCATTTATCATGCCAAATATCCTGCTCTTAAGATGTCTGTCAGCCTCAAAGGGAAGCTTATGGTGGCGGGAGACGGGGATTTGGGAGACGGGGATTTGGAAAGCGGGAATTCGGGAGATGGGAATTCGGAAGATGGGAAAAACGAGGAGGCATGATAGACGTCCCATCCCTTCTGCATAGAGAATAGAACAAACCATCAAACATCGGAAAGCCGGCACAGGCATTTCCGATATTTGTTTATATGCTTGTTTATATGCGCTCAGGCCGGGGATAGGGGATGAGTGTGCTTATCTCTGCCGGGATTATCTGCCGTATTATCTACCCTTCCCGGACCATCTCAAGCTCAACAATATCCCCAAATCCAGTCTCCTGTGTAAAAGTATTACCGGTAAGCTTAAATCCCATGTGCTCATAAAATCCAATCGCGGGGTTATTGCCCCGGAGGACATATAATACTACTGCTTTATGAGGCACCATATGCAGGGCTTTTTCCATAAGAGCGCTGCCGATGCCGTGGCCCTGATACTTTTTTAGTACATAGAGTGCATTTATTTCAGACATACCTGCTCTGCGTGTATACTCCCTTGCTTCCGGTGAATACCATAGGAAGCCTGCCACTGTTCCGTCCACAAGGGCCACATAGGTGTCGCTGGGGTGTTTCTGCGTGGACTCGTAGCAAGTTTCAAGCTTTCTGCCATCAAGATATTCATCCGGCATTAATCCCCTGTATGTTTCAAACCAGGCGGCATATTGGACATATGCTTTGCCGCTATAATGTTTTTCTTCCATGTTTGTAATTGTATAAATCATTTATCTACCTGCTGTGAATGGATTGGTGTGGAGGTTGAGCGGGTGAGGCGGCCTGTTGCTGCTTAATGGCATTATTATAGCGCAAAATAATGAATCCGTCTATTAAGGGCAGGCGCCCGGCTTTTTGACGTCCTGGCTGTTCCGTGTTATAATGACATAAAAAAGCATGGGAGATACCATATGAAATACCATTGGAAAGAACACAGGAAGGATGACACAGATGCCGGTGTATCCGCAGGGCAGTCCCATCCGGTTGAAATCCTTACCATGGAAGAATTTCGGAAAGCCTGCCCGGATATTTACAGGAGAAACTTTTCAGGCAGCGGCCTGAACCATATCCGGTTCTGTAAGGCAGATGTGCTGAGAACAGCGGTGACAGGCACGTTCGCCATTCCTCCAAAGGAGGACCCGTCAAAGGAAAAGCGGGTTTTCGGCTACTGTCTTACAAGGGAGCAGCTGATTTTCATTGATGACAGCGGCTATGTGAGGGAGCTTTTGGATGAGATGCAGGATTATCAGATGACAGATGTAACCTCCCCTTTCCTGCAGCTCTTTGATGTGATGGAGTATCTGTTGAAGGAGGATGTGATTTTTCTCCAGCAGTATGATGACAGCCTGACACGTCTGGAGGAGGGACTGCTTAAGCGGGAGACAGAAGAATTTGATGTGAGAATCCTGGCGGCCAGGAAGGATTTGTCCGCGTTGAGCGCTTACTATGAACAGCTCTCTGACATGGGGGAAACCCTGCAGCAGGACGCGGCTGAGAGGGGGAATGAGAGGGACAGCCTGTTATTCGGCCTGTTTTCCGACAAGGCGGGGCGCCTTTATTCCACGGTGCAGATGATGAAGGAGTATTCTATGCAGCTGCGGGAAATGCACCAGACCCAGGTGGACATACGCCAGAATGAAATCATGAAGTTTCTCACCATTGTGACCACGGTATTCATGCCCCTTTCCCTAATTGCAGGCTGGTACGGCATGAATTTTGTCAATATGCCGGAGCTGAAATTTCCTTATGGCTACGCGGTGGTATGCATCCTGTGTCTGTTGATTGTGGCAGTGGAAATATGGTTCTTTAAGAAGAAAAAATGGTTTTAGGCCAGGGGGAGATATATGAACCGGATTCACATGGAGTTGGTAAAAACCATATATGATTACAGGGAATATTACTGGATGATTGACGGCAGACCCATTGTCAGATATGTGGATGAAGCGGTAAGGGCGGGGGCATGTCCCCGGCTGGAGGTATTCGGCTCCCTGGAAGGACTTTTGCCGGCGTGGACAGGGGAGCTGGTGTGGAAGGCTGAGAACCGTTTTATCTGGGAGATGGTGGACTCGGCGGCGGATTTGAATGTGCCGATTCTGGTGTGCGAGGATGACTGTGATTTGAGCTGTATTGTCATACTGGCGAAAATCAGGAAGGAACCGGATGCTGTATATTGGGACAGACTGGGAGTGCTGAACCGGGAAAACCAGGATTTCGGGATGGAGAAACAGTCAGGCATCCTGTGCCTGGAAGCATATACGGACCGGGACTGGGAGGAATATGGGGATAACATAGCATGCGAACGGTTCGACAGCCCTGAATACTGGAAATGGGTGTCGGAACATTGGGATGAGGAGCTGATTCGCAGAAGGCGGAACTATACGAAACCCTATATGCAGCGGGAGGAAAATATCACCTGAATATGTTCTCCCTCATGGCAGTTTGAGCGGAAGGAATACCAACGCATGGTGGAGGATTACCGGAAGGTATATGAGGACAGGAAGGGATTGAGACCTGCGGGAGAATGATTGTATGGGAGAGAGCGCGCGCATGGAAGAACAGATATTACAAATCATAAAAGATGAGGACCGTAAGAATCCCCTCACAGACGAGGAGATAGCGTCCCGCCTGCAGGTGTTCAGGGAGGATGTGACCACGGTGCGCCGGGAGCACCATATACCTGATTCCAGGAAGCGGAGGAAGCCGGTCATATTTGAGGACATGAAAAGGATTCTGGCAGAAAATCCGGACTTGTCTGACAGAGGGCTTACCAGGATGCTGGAGGAAGCCGGCTACAAGATAGGAAAATATGCCGCGGGCAGGCTGCGGGAGGAGCTGTTGGAGATATGGACTCCTTCCGGCGCCTGCCGGGAGAAGGAAAATACCGGCCCGGTACCGGAATACGCGAAGCATGGGGGAAATGCCGAACATGCGAAACATGCGGAATATGCGAAACATGCGGAATATGCGAAACATGCGGAGCATGCCGGACATGGGGAATATGCCGGACATGCAGAATCCGGGTCCGGGGATGACAGGGCGAATGTGTTCAGCGCCTTTGTGGGGTTTGACGGAAGCATGAAGACTCAGATTACCCGTGCCCAGGCAGCCGTGCTGTATCCTCCCAGGGGGCTGCACTGCCTTATATACGGACCTTCGGGCGTGGGAAAGAGCTTTCTGGCGGAGCTCATGCATGAGTATGCCTGCGGTACGGAAAATTTTGGAAAGGACGCGCCCTATTTTGAGTTTAACTGCGCGGATTATGCGGATAATCCCCAGCTTCTGCTGGCCCAGCTCTTTGGATACAGCAAGGGGGCATTCACCGGCGCCGCTGACAATAAAAAGGGAGTGGTGGAGCTGTGCAATGGGGGAATCCTGTTCCTGGACGAGGTGCACAGGCTTCCGCCGGAGGGCCAGGAGATTCTTTTCTACCTGATGGACAAGGGGAGGTTCAGGCGCCTGGGGGAAGTGGATACCCAGCGGGAGAGTCATGTGATGGTCATTGCCGCGACCACGGAAAATCCCCAGAGCTCCCTGCTTCTGACCTTCAGGCGCAGGATTCCCATGGTCATAGAAATTCCTTCCTTAAAGGACCGGCCTGCGGGAGAGAAGCTGCAGTTTATCCTGCGTTTTTTCCAGTGGGAATCCAGGCGTCTGGGAAAACAGATAAAAATAAGGCAGCAGGCGCTGTGGTGCCTGCTGGGCGGGGACTGCCCAGGCAATGTGGGACAGCTTAAATCAGATATCCAGGTGTGCTGCGCCAAGGCGTTTTTAGAAGGGCGGACCAGAAAGGACGGGCGTATCACGGTGTCCTTCCCGAGTCTGGCTGAGAACCTGAGGAAGGGGTATGCACCTGACCGGATTTCCAAGGAGATAAGGGAGCTGTGCCCGGAGGACTGTTATGTATTTCCCGATGATTCCGTGGAGGATGCCGGGAAATCCGGAACGGAAACCTTTCTGGAGGGCTTTAACATATATGAATCCCTGGAGGAAAAGTATGATCAGCTGCTGAGAGACGGCCTGAGGGAACGGGACATCGAAGTCCAGCTCACCGACGAGATAGAGTCCAGATTCCAGCGCCATATCCACGAATTCCAGAAATCGGGGATCCGGGAGGACGAGATTGCTTCCATCGTGGGGGACGACATCCTGCGCATGTCAAGGGATATCTGTGAGCTGGCCAGGAAACGGCTTCCCGGGCTGGAGGAACAGGTGGTGTTTCCTCTGGCTATTCATCTGAACATGGCTATGGAGAGGATGCGCAGCCATGGGCGTATGGTGTACCCCGGCATGGAAAATATCCGCCAGCAGTCCCACGAAGATTATGAGGCTGCCTGCTATGCCGTGGATGAGATACAGAAAAAGTATTATCTGACCCTGCCGGAGGAGGAAAAGGCATTCCTGGCCATGTACTTCAGGAAATTCAGAAAAAAGGACATGGCCTAGGAGGGAAGGATTGCGGTGCTGGTGGTCTCCCACGGTCCGGTGGCCAGTGCAATGGCCCAGGTTGCCAATGCCATCATGGGAACGGAACACGCCGTTGGCGTGGATATGAACCTGTGGGATACGCCGGCCCAGATGGTGGAAAAGACAGTGGATATGGCCAGGCGCGTAAACCAGGGAAAAGACTGCATCGTGCTGGCGGACATGGGGTCTCTCCTGAATGTGGGACAGAAAATCCGGGAGGAGACAGGTATGCAGGTCCGCGTGCTGTCACGCACAGACACCATGATGGTGGTGGAAGCAGTGCGCAAGACCATGTGGACGGACGAATCCCTGAACGAGATCGCGGACGAGCTGGACAAGATAAAGCTTACCGGGACCAGGGAACAGGCGGAGGCCAGGAAAAAGGCGATTCTGTGCCTGTGCATCACAGGCCAGGGTGCTGCCGTGAAATTGAAGGAGCATCTGACGGAGCGCCTGAAGAGCAACCTGGCCGGGACTGTTATAGTGACCAGAGGGTATATCGAGGACTCCAGCATTGAACGCATCATTGCCAACACGGAAAAGGAGTATGAGATACTGGCCATTGTGGGCACCATTAATCCGGAGTCAGGCGCCTATCCGTTTATATCTGTAAGCCGCATTTACAGCCCGGAGGGCATCGGGCAGCTTCGGGGCATATTAAAGCGGAGTGCCATGTTCGAGGAAAACCAGCTGTCAGAGGTTATCTCCCCGGACCATATTTATATAAGGACAGAGGCGGAGTTCAAGGACCAGATTATAGATGAGGCAGTGGGACATATGGAAGCGGAGGGATTGGTCCGGCAGGAATTCTTTCTCAGCGTCTATAAACGGGAGGGAATGATGACCACCCGCCTCAGCCAGGGAATTGCCATTCCCCACGGCGATCCTGGATTGGTTACAAAACCAGTCATTTCCGTTACAAAATTAGACAAACCTGTTTTGTGGGATGGGGTCAACACCGTGGATATTATTTTTGTACTGGGGATTCAGGAGGATTCCAGAAAATATTTTGAACAGCTGTATCAGATTATTTCTGATGAATCCATGGTTTCTGCCATCCGCGCCAGCCGGACACGGGAAGAAATATGGAATCTGTTATGTAAAAATACAAAATCAGTCAATTAATTGGCATCATTCTTGCTTTATATATTGTCAGAAAGGAGCGAGAATGATGAATATAGAGAAATTTCCGAAAGTGACAGTAATCTTAAGAGGCTATACCTATTCACAGACCCGCACGGTTGCAAAGAACCTGGTGGGGACCTGTTTAGGCTCCGTTGAAATTATCATGAATACTCCGGGAGCCCTGGAATCCATACGGAACATCAGCCAGGAATTTGGAGGACAAATCATGGTGGGAGCCGGCACGGTCCTTATCTATGAACAAGCCGTGGAGGCCATTGAGGCAGGTGCAGCCTTTTTATTGTCTCCCACGGTATTTGAGAAGCGTATATTGGACCTGTGCCGGGAGCGCGGCATGGTTTCAGTGCCGGGTGCTTTTTCACCTTCGGAAATCAGACAGAGCTTCCAGGACGGGGCGGATATCGTGAAAATATTCCCGGCAGGCCGGCTGGGAAGCAGATATGTATCAGACATCCAGGCGCCTCTGGGAAAATGCCGCTGATGGTCGTAGGGGGCATCGGCACCTCAAATGTTCAGGAGTACTTTGAGGCAGGGGCATCATTTGCGGGAATCGGTTCGGGTATTTTCCGGAAAGAGGATATACTGAATGAGAATGAAGAGGGAATCCGTGGTTCCATAGCAGGCATGGAAGTGAAAATGAAGAGTATGGAGGAAGTAGAATCATGAGCGGCATTGCGTTTAATGAATCATTGATTCTGAAATTTGACAAACCCATGACGGACCGGGAGGTTTTGTCCGCCATGACAGATTATCTTTGTGAAAAAGGTATTGTAAAGGATACATATAAACAGGCCATCCTGGAGCGTGAGCAGTCCTTCCCCACAGGACTTAAGACCGGGGGAATCAATGTGGCCATTCCCCATGCGGATATCTGTCATGTCAATGAGGCGGCCATCTGTGTGGCGGTGCTTCAGACACCGGCACCCTTCAGGGCCATGGATGAGCCTGACAATGACGTACCGGTAAGCCTGGTCATCATGCTGGCCCTCACAGAGGCTCACGGACATATTGAAATGCTTCAGAGAATCGTGAAGCTGATTCAGAACCAGGAGGATGTGAAACACATAGTGGAGGCGGGACAGCCTGACATCATCCATAAAATCATCAAGCAGTACCTGCTGGAAGATGAGAACTAAAAATAAGATAAAAATACGATTATCCAAAGGAGAATATAAAAATGAAGCGTATATTAGTGGCATGTGGAAATGGAATCGCAACATCAACCGTAGTGGCAACCAAGATCAGGGAGAAATGTGAGGACAATGGAATCCAGGTATCAGTAACCCAGTGCAAGCTTCTGGAGGTGGAATCCAAGGCAGATGATTTTGATTTGCTGGTTACCACGGGAAAGTTCACGGGCGGCAATGTGAATATTCCGGTGGTAGGCGCCATCTCCCTGCTGACAGGAATTAACGAGGACGCGACGCTGGATGAGATTCTGTCCCATCTGAAGTAAAAAGGGGTTTGGGCAGACAGCTATTGGCTATGAAAGACAAATGAAATCTTAGGGGAGATTAATCATATGCAGATACTTTATAATATTTTCAATACGATTCTGGACGCAGGCGCAGTGGTCATGCTTCCAATCATCATAACCATCATAGGGCTTATTTTCCACGTGAAATTGTCAAAGGCATTCAGAAGCGGTCTTACCATCGGCATTGGCTTTGCGGGTATCAATCTGGTCATCAACATGATGAAGAGCAATCTGGGACCTGCCGCCCAGGCCATGGTGCAGAATTTCGGCATTAAGCTGGATATTCTGGATGTGGGCTGGGGAGCCATCGCGGCAGTTACATGGTCATCGCCCATTATCGCCATCCTTATATTTTGTATCCTGGCAACCAACATTGTCATGCTGGTACTGAAGGCCACAGATACCCTGGATGTGGATATCTGGAATTATCACCACATGGCAATCGTTGGAATCATGGTTTATTTTGTGACTAAAAATGTAGCAATGGGTATCGGCGCAACGGTTATCATGGCCATTATCACATTCAAGCTGTCAGACTGGACCGCGCCTCTGGTAGAGGATTACTTCGGCATTCCCGGCGTATCCCTCCCAACCATGTCGGCCCTTTCCTCCATCGTTATCGCAGCGCCCCTTAACTGGCTTCTGGATAAGATACCCGGAATCAACAAGATTGATTTTGAAATCAAGGATGCTAAGAAATACCTGGGATTTTTTGGGGAACCCACCATCATGGGTCTGGTGCTTGGCTGCATTATAGGTGTTCTGGCCAAATACTCAGTGGCTGATATCATGGCGCTGGGCGTGAACATGGCGGCTGTTATGGTATTGATTCCAAAGATGACCTCTCTTTTCATGGAGGGACTCATGCCAATCTTAGAGGCTGCCAAAAAGTTTACCCAGGAGAAGTTTAAGGGCAGGAAATTCCTCATTGGCCTGGATGCGGCGGTTGTGGTGGGGAATCCTGATGTCATCACCACATCCCTGATTGTCATTCCGCTGACTATCCTTATGGCTGCCGTTCTTCCGGGAAACCGCGTGCTTCCCTTTGCGGATCTGGCAGTTGTGACCTTCCGTGTGGCCCTGGTGGTTGCAATCACCAGAGGAAACCTGTTTAAGAACATCATCATGGGCCTGGTATGTACAGGAGCCATTCTGCTGGCAGGTACGGCCACAGCGCCGGTTCTGACCCAGCTGGCCACTTCCGTGGGACTGGACCTGGGAGAGGGAATGATTACATCCTTTGCGGCCACCAGCCTTACGGTCAGCTTTCTGGTGTATGAGGCATTCATCAAGAAGCCGTACATCTTTGTGCCGGTACTGATTGCTGTTATGGCAGCCGTATGGGTGTTCATGAATCGTTATAACAACAAGAAAGCAGTTTTAGCAGGAGGAAATGATGTTGCGGGCAATTGATAAATTGGAGCCGTTCCAGAAAGCCATATCCAAGGCCCATCTGGCATCGGCAGGTGTTTCTATTGACTCCCTGGACCACAAGCCTCTCATTGCCATTGCCAACAGCTGGAATGAGATATGTCCCGGGCATGAGCCTTTAAAACAGCTGGCTGAGGAGGTAAAGAAGGGAATACTGGAAGCCGGCGGCGAGCCCATTGAGTTCAACACGGTGGCCATGTGTGACGGCATTGCCCAGGGACATTCCGGTATGCGTTACTGCCTGCCCCACAGGGAAATTATCACGGATTCCATCGAGGCCATGGTGGTGGGAGAGGGCGTGTTTGACGGAGTGGTGTACATGGGCTCCTGTGATAAAATTGTGCCGGGAATGCTGAACGCGGCGGCACGGATTGACCTGCCGTCCGTCATTGTCACAGCCGGTCCCTGCTATGCCCAGATAAAACCCAATGAGTCAAAGGAGCTGCGCCAGCAGTTCCTGCGGGGCGAGATAACAGAGCGCCAGCTGATTGAGGGGACGCTTAAGTATTACACAGGGCCCGGAATCTGCCCCTTCCTGGGGACAGCCAATACCATGGGTGCCCTCTGTGAGTCCCTGGGAATGATGCTGCCGGGAGGAAGCCTGATTCCTTCCAGCACCAGCATGCGTCGTTTCAGCGCAAGGGAATCAGGGCGTGCCGTGATGAAGATGGTTGAAATGCAGATTCGTCCCAGCCAGATTATGACGCGGGAGGCGCTGGAAAATACCATCACCCTCCTTGCTGCTATCGGAGGGTCCCTGAATGCCCTGATTCATCTTCCGGCACTGGCGGCAGAGCTGGGGATTTCCCTGGATTGGGATGATTTTTCAAAGATTACCACCACCACGCCGGTGCTGTGTTCCATTGTACCCAACGGAAACAGGACCGTGGTGGACCTGCACTGCGCAGGCGGAATACCGGCCGTGATGAAAGAGCTGGAGTCTGTGATGAACAAGGATGCGCTGACTGTGACAGGGGAGACGCTGGGGCAGATTCTGGAGCATACGCCTCAGGGAGACAGGGAAGTGATAAAGTCTATGGACGAGCCTGTGTCCAGGGCAGACGGAATCCAGGTACTCTATGGCAATCTGGCGCCCCAGGGAGCCCTGGTAAAGACATCGGCAGTTCCCATGGAGGTGCGCCGTTTCAAGGGCACGGCCAGGGTTTTTGAGGGGGAGGATGAGTGTTATGCCGCTTTCCGGGCAAAGGAGATAAAGGAAGGCGACGCCGTCATCGTGCGCTATGAAGGACTCAAGGGAGGTCCGGGAATGAAGGAGCTGCACCGGATTACGGAAATCATCAAGGGCATTCCCAACACAGCGGTTATCACCGACGGTCGTTTCTCAGGGGCCAGCGGCGGCTTAAGCATTGGCTATCTGTGCCCCGAGGCAGCGGAGGGAGGTCCCATTGCCCTGGTAAGGGATGGGGACAGGATAACCGTGGATTTGTCTAAGGATTATCTGCATCTGGAGGTCAGCGACGAGGAGCTGGAAGCCAGACGCAGGGAATGGAAGGCAGTTACGCGCCCAAGGGAAAAGGGCCTTCTCGGCCGGTACGCCCGCCTGGTGAGTACAGCCAGGTCAGGCGCTGCCCTGAGCAGGGAGTAGAAAGCAGAGGAACAATAAGGGAAACCATAACAGAATATACGATACGATGGGAAAAAGAGTGTAAACCGGTTCCGGGAGCGGACGGTTTATGCTCTTTTTCGGTTTGCTGGGAAACCAGCGGGGCCGGATGTAAATACGCGGATGCAAAAACGCATGCAAAAGCGGAAAAAATAAGTATTACCCGGGATAGGGATTATGGTATACTGGAATGAGATTGTCTTGAGAATAAGAAGTAATTAAGAAATAAATGGTTAATGGGAGGATACGGCAATGGAAGAACAAAAAACGGGATGTCTGGTGTGTGGAGCGTCGCTGGAATATCTTCAGAGCCAGATTGAAATGGAATGTACCTGCTGCCACAAAAAGTTTATGAGCAATGCCAGATGTGTGAAGGGTCATTTTATCTGTGACAGCTGCCATGAGCAGATGGGCCTGCGTGTCATTGAAGATATATGCAGGCATACAGACAGCAGGGACCCGATGGCAATCATGAAGAAAATCATTCTGTCCCCCTATATCTATATGCATGGACCGGAACACCATGTGCTGGTGGGCTCCGTGCTTCTGGCCGCCTATAAAAATGCCGGGGGTGAACTGGATTTGGACGCGGCCCTGGAGGAGATGAGAAACAGAGGAACCCAGGTGCCGGGAGGTATCTGCGGTTTGTGGGGAACCTGCGGGGCGGCTGTGAGTACGGGCATATTTATCAGCCTGATTACCGGGGCATCACCCTTGAGCGGAAAAGAGTGGGGGCTTTGCAATGAGATGACTTCCAGAAGCCTTGGGGCGATTGCCAAAACAGGGGGTCCCAGATGCTGTAAACGGGATTCCTACACAGCCATATTGCAGGCGGTGGATTTTGTGGGGGAGAAATTCGGGATATGGATGGAGCGGCCCCAAAAGACAGTATGCGGATTGTCCGACCGGAACGAACAGTGCCTGAAGGAAAAATGTCCTTACAATCCGTTGGGATAAACGGCTGAACAGGATGACACACAACTGCCCCCATGGAGGAGCTTATGCAAGAGGATACCTTAAAACAATTCCTGCCTGCCACTGAAAGATGGTTTAGGAAAACATTTGGAGAACCCACCACAATACAGAAGGAAGCCTGGCCGGCCATTGCTGACGGAAGACATGTGCTGGTCAGCGCTCCAACCGGTACAGGAAAGACACTCTCTGCTTTCCTGGTGTTCATAGACCAGCTGGGCGGACTGGCAGGGAGAGGGGAGCTTAAGGAGGAGCTGTATGTGATATATGTTTCTCCCCTTAAGTCTCTGGCAGGGGATATCAGGGAGAATCTCCGTAAACCTTTGGAGGGGATCGAGGCGGAAGCCCTTGAGGAAAACAGATTCCGGCCGGAACCCGAAGCGCCTGGAGAGGGCATACCGGAAAGCGGCCCGGGTCATCAATCCATAGGTCAGATTCAGGCCGCCATCCGTACCGGGGACACCCCTCAGAAAGAGCGCCAGAGGATGGTAAAGCATCCGCCCCATATATTGATTATTACGCCGGAATCCCTGTATCTCATGCTGACATCCAAATCCGGGCGCCAGGTGCTAAAGACCGCAAGGGCAATCATTTTGGACGAGCTTCACGCCCTCATAGATACCAAGAGGGGAGCGCATCTGATGCTGTCAGTGGCCAGGCTGGATAAACTATGCGGGCGCAGGCTTCAGAGAATCGGCTTGTCCGCCACCATTGAGCCGCTGGAGCTTGCGGCCGCCTACCTGTCCCCGGAACCGGCCGTCATCTGTGCACCGTCCATGGATAAGCAGGTGGAAATCCAGGTGGTTGGTACGGCCCCTGCTGTGGGAAGGCGGAAGGACCCGGTATGGGAAGAACTGGGAATGGCAGTATACCGCCAGTGCTTAAGCTGTAAGAGTGTGATTGCATTTTCCGAGGGAAGGCGTTATGTGGAAAAGCTGGCATATTATGTAAATCTGCTGGGCGGGGACGGGTTTGCCAGAGTCCACCACGGAAGTCTGTCAAAGGAACAGCGGGATGAAGTGGAGCGGGATTTAAGAGAGGGACGGCTGCGGCTGTTATGTGCCACATCGTCCATGGAATTGGGCATTGACGTGGGGGATGTGGAGCAGGTTTTGCAGGTCGGATGCCCCCGCACCATTTCCAGCACCATGCAGCGGCTGGGCCGGGCCGGTCATAATCCGGGCCGGGTCAGCGTCATGTACATGTATCCCAGGACCGCGCCTGAGGCAGTCTACTGCGGCATGACTGCACAGGTGGCCCGCCATGGAGGCGTGGAACGGGCCAATCCTCCGCGCATGTGCCTGGATGTGCTGGCCCAGCATTTGGTTTCCATGGCTTCGAGAGAGAGCTACAGCATAGCTGATGTGATGGAAGTCCTGGAGCGGTCCTACCCATTTTACCAGGTGACCAGGAAGGGTGTGGAGGATGTCCTTGCCATGCTGGCGGGAGATTACGAGTACAGCCGGGAGATACCGGTGCGTCCAAGGATTTTGTACGACCGGATACACGGACGGGTGGCCGGGGATGTTTACAGCCGTATGCTGGCCACGGCGGCAGGAGGGACCATACCCGATAAAGGGATGTATGCAGCCAAAACAGAGGACGGGGTGAAGTTAGGAGAGCTGGACGAAGAGTTTGTCTATGAATCCAGAATTGGGGACCGTTTCATGCTGGGGTCATTTGGCTGGCGCGTGGTCCGTCAGGACAAGGACTCCGTTATCGTGACCCAGGCCCCGGCCGAGGGCGCCAGGCTTCCGTTCTGGAAGGGGGAGACAAAAGGAAGGGATCTTCGGACCAGTCTTGCCTTTGGCCGTATATTCGGAGAGCTGGAGAAGGCCTGCCGTGACGGAGAGCTGGAAAAAGCCCTGGGAAAACTGGGGTTAGACGAGTCCGCATCGGCCAATGCGTCCGGCTTTATAAAGCGCCAGATTCAGGCCACAGAAGGACTGCCTGATGACAAAACCATAGTGGTGGAGCATTTTAAGGACAGTACAGGGAGCCATCAGGTCATGGTCCATGCTTTGTTTGGCAGACGGGTAAATGGTCCCCTGTCCCTTGTCCTGCGTCATATGATACGGAACACCATGGGGCTGGATGTGGGAAGTGTGGATGAGGAGGATGGCTTCCTTCTGTATCCTTACGGCAGGGAGCAATTGCCGGAAGGGCTTTTGTTCCAAATCAACCCGGACCAGGTACGTCCGGTGCTGGAAGCAATCCTGCCTGATACGCCTCTCTTTGGCGTGACATTCCGCTACAATGCCGCCCGCGCCCTGATGATGGGCATGAAACGGGGCGGTCGCCAGCCTCTATGGATGCAGCGCCTTAAAAGCACGGAAATGCTAAGCTCCCTGATGGACCAGCCGGATCATCCCCTGATTCGTGAGACGAAACGGGAATGTCTGGAACACCAGTGGGATATCAGCGGGGTGATGGAGATACTGGCCAAGATCCGTTCCGGCCTTATTACTGTCAGAGAAATATGGCTGGATATCCCTTCTCCCATGTCTCTGCCCTTCCAGTGGCAGGCGGAGGCGGAAGAGATGTATGAGTACTCACCAGTGACACCTAAAATCCGCCAGACTGTGCAGGAGGATTTGAAGAAGGCACTGCTCAAGCCAACGGCAGAGGAACTGTCCAGGGGATGGAAACGGAAAAAAATGCCGGAAAATGAGGTGGAGCTTCATTCCCTTCTCATGATGGAGGGTGATTTGGAGGCAGGGGAGCTGGACATACCGGCTGAATGGCTGGATACCCTGGCCCGGCAGGGACTGGCCTGTTATGTGGAGCCCGGAATCTGGATAGCGGCAGAACATCAGGACGAATATATGAGGGCATTGCAGCAGCAGGATGAGGAGGCCGGCATGCATATTATCCGCCGGATGCTCTACTACCGGGGCGGCCAGACCGCGGGTGATGTAAGGGAACGGTATGTTCTGTCTGAGGAAATGACAGAGGAGCTTTTGGAGAAACTGTGCTGCTGCAAACACGCAGTGGAGGACCAGGGCGTATATTATCACAAAAAGCTTTATGAGAGAGCCAGGGAGGGCCATATACGCAGCCTGCGAAGCCACGCAGTCACACAGCCGGCTTTCCATTATGCCGCGCTGATGGCCTCCAGGGCAGTGGTACATTCCACACCAGAAGAACAGCTAAGGGAGGCCATGGAACGAGGGTTCAGAAAACCATGCCCTGTCCGCTTTTGGGAAAATGTGTACTTTGCCAGGCGGGTGGAGCACTATGGGGGCAGCCTTCTGGACCGGCTGCTGGCACAAGGGGATTATTTCTGGAGAATGTCGCCGGAAGGAACCCTTTGCTTTTGCAGCTATGAGGACATAGACTGGGAGGCAGAGGCCGGAGCAGAGGGTTTTATGGGAGATGTGATTGAGGGAGAGGTTATTAAGGGTGATACGATTGAGGGGATTGAGGGAGATGAGCTTCTCATGTACAGGGAGCTAAAACGCAGAGGAGCCAGTTTCCTTAAATTCCTCACAAAGATACCGAAGGAAGGCAGCGCCCAGGAGGTACTGTTAAGTCTGGCTGAAAAGGGTCTGGTATGTGCAGACAGTTTTGTGCCTGTCAGGCAGTGGCAGAACCAGGACAAGGTGAAAAAAGCAACTGTCAGACAGCGCGTGAATACCAGGGTCATGGCCCTGTCGGCAGGACGGTGGGATATAGTAAGGCCGGTAAAAAAGTATGGGCCGGAGGAATGGCTGGAGCTGTTTTTGGATGAAAATATGATTCTGTGCCGTGAGACTTTTAAAAAGTCCATACAGGCTGTGTCAGACTCTCCCTATGCCCTGACCGGAGAAGATGGAAAAAAATGGGAGTGGAGCTGGGCGCAGGCATTGGAAATTCTGCGTGTATGGGAATATACGGGCCGCATTCGCAGAGGCTATTTTGTGGAGGGGATGTCGGGCGCCCAATTTGTCCGCAGCGGGGATTACGATGCCGTGACCGGTGCACTGAGGGAGCCGGATGACCACGTGGTGTGGTTAAACGGAACAGACCCGGCCCTGGTGCGGGGAAAAGTCCTGGAACTTCCGGAGAAAGGTGGATTTCTGGCAGTGGCCGGAACAGCCGTGGCCCTGAAAGCGGGAAATCTGGCAGCTGTAATGGAACGCCAGGGCAGGGTATTGCGCATTTACGATGTCAATGATATGAAGGAAGTGATGGCGGAATTTGTCCGTGCATTCAAGCAGGGAGCCATATATCCGGAACAAAAGAGGCTTGTTTTGAAAGAGTATCCGTCGGAGGCGGCGGAAGCCCTGCAGCATGCGGGATATATGCGCGAAATGAAGGATTATGTAGTGTATAAGTAGAGTATGATTTCTGTGAGGTGAGGCCATCAGACCAGGTGCGAATGTCAAGCTAACATGAAATGCCTGGGAGA
>JAJQEA010000306.1 GCA_021201905.1 Clostridia bacterium | reverse complement strand
TTGAGAGAGAATAATGGACTTTTTTACATTGTTGTATCCATTCAACAAAACTATAATATTTTTAAGTTTATAGATTTTTTATTTCAATTACTTCTGGAGGAGGGTTTTCACATGCCAAGGGAAATTCAGCAACTGGTCAACAGCCCCATGCTATGGATGATTACACTTATGTCCATTGCGCTGGTATTAGGTATGGCTACATATTTTCTGGTTAAAAGCATCAGGGTGGCGAAAAGCATTGGGGTTACAAAGGAACAAATCAGCATAACGGTCAAGACGGCGGGCATATCTGCGGTGGCTCCTTCCGTAGTCATCGCGGTGGGCATGATATCCCTGCTTGTCATGGTAGGGGCGCCCACAGCTCTGCTGCGGCTTTCTGTTGTGGGAAACGTGGGGTATGAGCTGCAGTCCGTGGGAATTGCGGCAGATGCCTTTGGGACAACTGCAAGCGCAGCCGCATTGACGCCCAGTATCTTTCAGACGACCGTATTTTTGATGGCATTCGGCTGTATCGGATATCTCGTTATCCCGGCCCTTCTCTGTACAAAGATGGATAAGGTAATCCAGAAAATCAGCAGTAAGGACGCAACCGTGGCAACCATTATTTCAACTGCGGCCATTCTGGGCTGCTACGCTTATGTGGACGCCCCTTACATCCTGAAAATGGATGCGACCACAGTGGCATTGGTGGGGGGATTCGTGGTAATGCTTCTGCTGCAGGCCATACAGAAAAGGACAAAAAAGAAATGGCTTCTGGAATGGGGGCTGCTAATTGCCATGGCTGCCGGTATGTGTTTGGGTTTATTCATATAGAGCGGAGGACAAAAGAATGGGAGACGGGAAGATGGAAGACGTATATAATAAAGAATATCTGCCTTCAATTGTGAGGGTTGGACGGTTTGTACTATTGGCAAGCACACTTTTTTTTGCTCCATTTTTATACACCTGGATTGGGTGGGGAGTCACACCGGATTGGCCGGCTATCTTAAAGGGAACATTTGCCTGGCTGCTGATTAACCTTCCATGGTGGATATCGGAGCCAGTGGCTTATTTCCCGGTACAGGGCGTTACAGGCATGCTGCTCTGCTCACTGGCGGGAAATGCGTCCAATATGCGTATGCCCTGTGCCATAACAGCCCAGAAGGCAGCCGGAGTGGATCCGGGAACCGAAAAAGGTTCGCTGATTTCCACCATTGCCATCTCCATAACATGTTTTGTCAGTATTGGCATACTGGCCATCGCCGTCCTTGCGGGACAGGCCGCCTTAAGCCGGCTTCCGGCGTCTGTATCCGATGGACTGAGCCTCCTGCTCCCTGCGCTGTTCGGATGTATCTTTGCACAATTTTTGTCCGGAAATGAAAAGAGCGGCGCCTTTTCCATGCTGATAGCGCTTGGCGTGCTGCTTCTTTATAAAAAAGGCTTTTTAAGCGCCATCCCGGCGGATGGAGGAAGTATCCTTGTCATGCTTGTGCCAATATTGGGAACCATGGCCTTTGCCTATGCCACGGCAAAAAAGAAAGGGAAAGAGCCGGAGAAAGAGTCTGTTTAATACCTGCCCAATATTTACTTAATAGTATAGCAGTGCATATGAGAATCAATATGCATTGCTATATTTTTGTTTTGAAATGTTATATAATAGGGTAAACCAGAAGTTGCCTTCGGATGCAATTGGATTAAAAGGAGGCGCAGACCAACAACTCGAATCTTTTAAAGCAGATTAAGTCAGTTTTCCAGGAACTACATGCAGAGCGTGAAGCGGAGCTGCTGACAAAAATAAAGAAGAGTTTGCTAATGTAAATCAAATAGCATCCTCTTCTCTATTCACAACATTATTATTTCAATCCACAGGTTTTATCCTGACGGGTTGTATTATAGCAAATTAAATATAAAAGTTCAATAAAGTTGTAAATTATAATAACTCTGTTATATATTGACTTATTTGGATACTTTTGTTATATTGAATTTAAGGAATAATCGTGTTGCAGGGTGGCATTGGCCTTCATTCTACATAGAATGGAGGTGATGTCTATGAAACATTTCGATTTTAAGGATTTAATGGCCTTTGGAATGTTTATCGTAGCGTTGCTGACATTCATTTATTTGATATGTCACTAGCTTAACATAGAAAAACCACCCCTGTACTTGACCGGTAGTGGGCGGAATTTCTACTTTACTATTAGGCCAACCCACCTTGTGGGCGGTTATTCCTCTTTATGTTTATACTATAACATTTCTCCTCTTTAAATTCAAGACTTATTTTTTATATACTTTGTTGCATTTGTAGTTTGAACTTTTTTACTATCACTCTTTACAAAAGTATACATAAAACCTAATGCCTATAAATCTAACATATATATGTAGTTTATACCGCAATTTGTTTTCACTTATTATCAAACAAAGGAATCAATATCATCGAAAACCAATATTACCGTTTTTTAACCGGCATATTCGTACATGTGAATTTTTTTCATTTAAGTATCAACGCAGTGGCATTGTACTGGGTCTTGTATTTCCTGGATGGGAAAATAAATGGAATCAAATTAATGATTTTTTCAATGGTGGCAGGTTCCTTAACAAATGTTATTTTTTCAATGCTTTATCCAAACAGCCAAAGCGTAGGAGGCTCGCCGGTTGTTTTTAGTTTCATTGCTTGAATCGCAGTGCTTCAAGCAGTTAAGAAAGATTTACCCAGGTTTAACCTCCATACAGCATACGGACAATGGATTGCAGGCTATGCGATTCTAAGCAATATCCCGATTTTTTTAAAAAACAGTTCAACATTGGTGATTCATTCAATTGCATTTTTGGTGGCATTTATATTAGGGATGATAGG
>JAJQEA010000084.1 GCA_021201905.1 Clostridia bacterium | reverse complement strand
CTTGTCTCCGTAAAACTCCACTTCAACGGCATGCGTAATCATCCCGTCCCTGGGGGGGGGGCAGACACTCAATAAAATGGGCCAGCTGGTCATCTCCGCTGCTGTCAAAGCTGAAAAAATGGTATGCCCCCACAGCCAGCCCTGACAGGGCTGCCCCGGACCAGTTCTGAGAAAATTTCTCATCCACATGGGAGCTGCCCTCTGTGGCTTTAATGTAAGCAAAATCAATATCCTGCTGCCCCAGTACCGCCCAGTCAATTTCTCCCTGGTAATGGGACACATCCACACCGCGCACCGGACAACGGGTCCTGGAAGGATTATTTAAGAGAATCCGTCCGTTCCATATCAGATAAGCCATGATGCCGGCGGCAAAGGCCGCCATAACAACCAGCGCGGCCAATATGCGGAGCCGCTTGTACCTGCGTTTCATCTTCCATCCTGCTTTCCGGAACCTGTATCCCTATATTTTATCAAGATACACGATAAAGATATCACAAGGTCCCCGTTTTATTATCTACTATTATGCATGACCTGTCCCGGCTTTTCAAGTGCAAATGAACCTGTTGGGGTACCGGTTTAAGACACAATAAAAGGATGCGTCTGCCCTTGTTCAGAGCCTGCATCCTCTTATTACGGATAAACATTATGCTGTTTACCATCATGTTTCAGCAGGGCGGGGTTATACCGCTTCCCGCTTGCAGCGCGTCACACGCCTTTTACGCAGTCACGCCCTTGCCTGAAGACGCCTTATCCGCCTCCGTATCCTTGGCCAAAAGCTTGCGGATGCCTTCAAAGGCAACAATCACGCCCAGAATCAGAAGAAGGATTGCGAACACCAGCTGGAGGGCATTGCCGAATACAAACTGGTTTGACAGGGCTGATACGAGGTCCTTTATTTTGAGGGTCAGGGCCGTGAAGGTGACGCCCAGCATGATGACCATGGGACCCCAGAGCATGACGCCCTGTCTGTGGGTCTTTTTCAGGAATACGGCGCAGGCAATCAGGGCCAGTGCGGAAAGCAGCTGGTTGGCAGAGCCGAACAGCGGCCAGATACTTGCATAACCTGCCCTGGATAAGGCGTAGCAGAGAGCCAGGGTCAGTATGGTGGAGAAGTATTTGTTGGTCAGCACCTTGTTAAGGGAACTCTGCTTTGCCGGTTCAATCTCATCGTTGGTGAAAAATTCCTGGAAAGTAATGCGGCCCACACGCGCCACGGAATCCAGGCTGGTCAGTGCAAAGGCGGAAATGGACAGCGTTATCAGCGTATAGCTGATGGAATCCGGCAATCCAAGTGTGGTAAGGAACACGGCAATGGCCTTGGCAAATACCTGGGGAGGCGTACCAGTGGGAAGGCCTTCGCTGGTAGCCAGCGCGCCCACGGCAATCAGCGCGGTGATGGCCAGAAGGTTCTCTAACAGCATGGCTCCAAAAGATACCGGCAGCATGTTCTTTTTATTTTTAATCTGCTTGCTGGCTGTTCCGGAGGACACCAAAGCATGGAAGCCGGATACGGCACCGCAGGCAATTGTCACGAACAGGGTTGGAAACAGATAGGAAATATTTCCCTTTGCATCTGTAAATACAAATGATGTAAAGGAGGGGAGGTTGATGGCAGGATTATAAACACAGATTCCCAGGACCGCGCCCACGATCATGGCCAGCAGCAGGTAGCTGTTCAGATAATCCCTGGGCTGAAGCAGGGCCCATACAGGGGTCACACAGGCAATAATCACATACAGGAATACGAAAATGAGCCATGCGCTCTGTGGTACATAGACAGGAAAGGCCAGTCCAAGGGCAACGGCCAGCACAAGAAGGCCGATGGCAACCAGGGTGTTTACCAGCTTACTGCATTTACCATACTTCAGGAAGCATCCCAATACCACCGCAAATGCAATAAATAAAAGGGAGGTGGTGGCAACGGCTCCGTTAGCGGCGATTCTCTCGCCGGTGGCGGCATCAAAACCATTGAATGTGCCTGCCACAATATCAGCAAAGGCAGCCACTACCAGGATGGAGAACAGCCAGGTAAATAAAAGAAACAGCCTCTTGCCCAGCTTGCCGATATAAACCTCGATTATGTAGCCAATGGAGCGGCCCTTGTTCTTGACGGAAGCATACATGGCGGCAAAATCCTGAACCGCGCCAAAGAATACGCCTCCCAGGAGAATCCACAGCATAACGGGCAGCCAGCCGAACATGGCGGCCTGGATGGGGCCGTTGATGGGTCCTGCCCCTGCAATGGAGGCAAACTGGTGGCCGAATACCACATTGGTATCAGCCGGCACATAGTCCACACCGTCCTCCATCTCGTAGGCCGGTGTCTTTGCATCGGGGTCAATGCCCCATTTCTTTGCCAGATATCTGCCGTAAATCAAATAGGCACCGCCTAATACAACCACGGCTAAAAGCATCATCACTAAACCATTCATCATCAAGTCTCCTCACGTATATAAAGTAGGTTTCAAAGAGTTTGCAGCAATAACCGGGCCCGTAAAAAGAAAAGGTCCCTGCATCTTGCGATGCAGGGACGAATCAATCCGCGTTACCACTTTGTCTGCTGCGCGGTTAAAGGGACAGCCCCTTAAGTTTCCGCTGCTCTCAGTCAGCCGGAATCTTTGTTAACGGAAAGAAACCCGTCCATCCCTACTATCCTCCCTCTCAGGAAAGGAGTTCAGAACAGAAGCATCAAACTCTTGATGTCAAGAAGTTTACCACTTTACCACAGAGAAATCAATAATATTTTAACACTTTTTTTATACTTTATTTATATATTTTTCATAACTACAGGTTATACGGAAGACGGTTCCTCCGACTTGCCGGATATGGCGTCCTTTACCATGGCCTGCACCAATCCCTGTATATGGTATGTTCCGGCGGTGATATCCGCCTTAGCTCCATGTCTTTGTAACTCTCCTGCCGTTATATCCCCGATGCATACAAACTTTGTCCGCCCTGACCGTTGCCCTGGTTTTACCGCCAGTCCTCCGGAAAGGTAAGCCCTTACCCCGGATGCGCTGGCAAAGGTAATATAATCAAATCCCTCTTCCCACAGCGGTTTGGCATCCCCGGGACCTTCTGTCTCCTCCGCGCCCGGTTCATTCACCGGCCTGCCCTCCACCTGGTAAAGGACAATATCATCATAGACAAGTCCGGCTTCTCCCAGTATTCTGGTAAGCACCGGGGAGCCGCCCCCGGAACGGGCAATCAGGATACGGTCGCTGGCGGTGAGGATGGATGAAAGCCCCTGTGCCAGTGCCTCCGCGCAGAAGGAAGCCGGCATATAATCCGGGTGGAAACCGAACTTTTCCAGTTCCCTGCCCGTGCCGTCGCCGATAACGGCAAATTTTACATGACCCAGTGAGCAGTAATCCCTTCCGGCCTGCTGCATTCCCCGGAAGAACAGGCGCACGCCGTTGGCGCTGGTAAATATCAGCCACGTATACGCGGACAGGTTCCTGTAAGCTTCCTGCATGGCAGGATCTGCCGCATGGGAAATCACTTCCATTTCCAGGATTGGACAGGCCTCTCCTCCCTCCTGCTCCAGGGCATGACCAAGGCTGTCTGTAAAATGACGTGTGCCAATCATGCCGATTCTGTACCCGGCCAGAGGACCGGCAGAGCTGCCTTTTATACCGTAGTTCATACGAAAGGAGGCTGTTTCGCCCACAACAATGACGGCCGGGGTGCCGATTCCCTCCTCCACGACCTTGGCGTGAATCTCTGAAAGCGGCGCCCGGACTACCTTCTGGTCCGGCAGCGTGCCCTTTTCAATGACAGCCGCAGGCGTGTCCGGGGCCATTCCTCCCCCAATCAGCCTGGCTGTAATGGCCGGAAGCTGTCCCAGGCCCATTAAGAACACCAGAGTGCCGGACAGGGCCCCGTATGTTTCAAACTCAGGAGGGAGACAGTCCTTTCCGTCCAGGGTGTGGCCTGTAATCACATGGAAGCTTCTGCTTACCCCCCGGTGGGTTACGGGTATCCCGGCACATTCCGGGACCGCTACGGCGGAGGTCACGCCGGGAACGGTTTCGTAGGGAATGCCGTGGGCTTCAAGCGCCTGGATTTCCTCGCCGCCCCGTCCAAACACAAAGGGATCCCCGCCCTTTAAACGAACCACGGTAAGCCCTGAAAGGGCCAGCTCCACCAGAACCGCGTTTATCTCCTCCTGTTTCATGGAGTGATGTCCGGCCTGCTTGCCCACATAGATTTTGCGGCATGTGGAGGGCACCCATTCCAGGAACCGTCTGGACGCCAGATGGTCATAGACCAGGGCGCCGCAGGCGCCAAGAAGCGCCCGGCCCCTCAGGGTCATCAGAGACGGGTCTCCCGGACCTGCTCCTACCAGATATACCATTCCCCTATTCTCCATATCACATCAATCCTTTCCATGCTTCTAAGGCCAGTTGTTCCATATCCTCCCGGGACGTACCGCCGGTCAGATGAATCCTCTTTACCTCTCCCCTGCGGCTGCTGATGCCCCATACCTCCAACTGATCCTTCCCGGGGACAGAGTAGATGCCGATGGGCTCATGGCATCCGGCATCCAGCAGCTTAAGGACTCTTCTCTCTAACTCCAGGCACAGCCGCCCGTGGGCATGGTCCATGGCCTGGGTAAGGCTGTGGGCCGTGGTTCCCGCCTTTGCCTCCACTGCCATCAGTCCCTGGCCTCCGGCAGGTATGAATTCCTCCGGATTGAGAGAGGTATATTCGTAGGTATCCTGTTCAAGCAGTCCCAGTCTCTTTAATCCGGCAGCCGCCAGGATGATGCCGTCAAAGTTCCCCTCCTCCAGTTTCCGGAGCCGTGTGTGCACATTGCCCCTGAGGGTGCTGCATTCTGTCCCGGCAGCCCCGGGCCACAGTGTTTTACACATCAACCCGGCCTGAAGCTGCCGCCTTGGGCTGGAGGTGCCGATGCGGACCATGCTCTCCGGCTGAATCTCATGGCCTCTCATGGTGACCAGCACATCTCGGGGGTCTTCCCGCCCGGATACCGCCGCAATGGTCAGTCCTTCGGCCAGCTCCATGGGAAGATCCTTGGCGCTGTGGACCGCCAGGTCTATGACCCCCTCCTGTATGGCCTGCTCAAACTCAGATACAAAGACACCCTTGCCCCCGAATTCCTGTAAAGGCTTGTCCAGTATCCGGTCGCCCAGGGTATCCTTTGTCACGATTTCCACCTGTATGCCAGGACAGACCTGCCTTAATTCATCAGCTACAAGCTGTGTCTGAATCAGCGCCAGCGCACTTTTTCTTGTTCCGATGCGGATGATATCATTCATGTTTCTGTTCCAGCTTTCTGTTTATTATGATTTGCGCCTGTTCCTGGGTGAGACAGCCGTCATGGCTGAGCCCTTCCTCCGCCAGTTCGTAAAACAGGGCTGAACGGACCTGGGGCGAGTCAGGGAACAGGTCTTTGACTGTCTTTCGGTAAGAGCCCAGACGGGTTGTCAGCTCTCCCAGGCTGTCCAGCATTGCGGACTGGATTCTGGCCTTCAGATACTTGGCTATGACAGGGCTCATGCCGCCGGTGGAAATTCCCACCACCACAGGACCGTCCCGCACAATGGACGGGAAGATAAAGGAACATTCCTCCTTCACATCCACCACATTTACAGGAATCCTTTTTGAACGGCACAGGGCGGATATCCTGCTGTTAAGGCCGGGCTCAGACGTGGCCGCAATGACAAAGTCAGCCCCGTCCAGGTCCCTGTTCCCGAATGCTCTCCTTGTCAGCGTAAGGACATCCGCGTATGCATTGTCCCGGGCCAGCGCATCCAGACCAGGGCACATGTCCGGGGATACCACCTCGATGACCGATCCATAGGGAAGCAGATCCCGCACCTTTCTCAAGGCCACGCCGCCTCCGCCTGCAATCAGCCATTTCATTCCCTCAATATCTGCAAAAAACGGAAAATATGCCATAAAATTTGCTCCTTCCATTCTATCCCCGGACATATCCTCCCGGGCGAACGTACCGAAAAAGACGCAGACAGCCATTCACGAAACATCCTGTCTGCGTCTCTTTCCTGCTATTTTTATCTGTCGCATGATGCATCTCAGCGCATGTCATGCTGTTTTCTTCGTTCATCTAACAGGCGCTCAAAATCCTCTTCCGTGTAACCGATATCCGCCAGACGCTGTCTGCGCTTTTCCCTGAGGACGCGCTGGCGTTCCCGCTCCGCTGCCTGCCGTCTTTTGAACCAGAATACTCCGCCGCCTGCAAGCAGCGCCAGAACCAGGACCGCGCCGCCGCCTATGAGCACTGCCCCCGGAAGCTTAAAGCCGGTATTTTCCTCCTGTCCGTCCTTTGCAGGCTGGCTCTCCGGCGGAGTGTCCCTGTCTGGCTCAGAGGGTGTTGCGTTTACAGCCTGCGCCCTGGAGCTGTAAATCCACGCGTCCCCAACCCTGCGCTCGTTATAGGTGTAGACCAGTCTGGCCACGGCTTCCTGGGGATGGTCCTCAGGCAAATCCGTCTCAAGCGTCTTGTCCGCATCGGTAAACTGCGCGTCACCGGGTATGGTGATGACGGCTCCGCTGTCAATGGAGAGTTCCGAAGGTTCATACGTCTCCGCCCCAATGGTTACAGGCGCGCTGCCTGTGATGTATTCGGTTTCATTGTCAGCAATGTTTACATTCCTGAATTTTGCAAAGCAGAAATCCAGAATGGTCTTTGTATCCGAATAATGGGTTTTCTGGGTGCTCTTAAGGGTGACCGCAATCTGGCCTCTGCCCTCCCGTCTGGCATAGGTGACAAGGGTCTGTCCTGCCTGGGATGTCCAGCCGGTCTTACCCCCAATGGCGTCGGGATAATAGTTGGAATCGTCTGACAGCAGCATCTTGTGCTCAATGGAAAATGTCCGCCCATTGGGATTGTTGGCAGTGGCTGGTATGGAAGAAGTCCTGGCTGAGGCAAACTCCAGCACGGTGGGGTTCTGGAAACAGGCCCTGGCTATGATGGCCATGTCGTAGGCCGTGGTGCGCTGGGTGTCGTCGTTCAAGCCGGACGGATTGGCAAAATGGCTTTCATTACAGCCGAGCTCCTTAATCCGCTGGTTCATCATGTCCACAAAAGCCTGTCTGCTTCCCGCCACATGCTCCGCCAAGGCGTTGGCCGACTGGTTGGAGGACTGGAGCAGCATGGCGTAGAGACACTGGCGGACGCTTAACACATCCCCTTCCTCCAGGTTGAACTTGTTGCCGGCCCCGGATTCCACGTTATATATGGCGTCATGGGAAAATGTGACCGGCGCGTCCAGGTCATTGGTATTTTCAATCACAACAAGGGCTGTCAGCAGCTTGGTGATGCTGGCCGGAATCTTCTGTTCGTGTATGTTCTGGGCAAACAGCACGGCCCCGGAATCCATATCCATGACAATGCCTGCCTCTGACTGGACCCCGGTGTCTATGGGCCAGTCCGGTTTTGCGAAGGCGGTGATGGTGGTCATTGAAAAGACCATAATTAGACTTGTGATTATGTAGGATATACGACGCATAATTACCTCTTCTTTTTCATCAAAATAAAACAGCCTACCCATGATTATATTTTAATAAAGGGCCGCTGTCAATGAATTAAAATTTCTAATTGTATCTCGTTGAAAAATGAATTAGCCATGCCATGGGAATTGCGGTATACTTTAACTGGCACACTCTGGAAACAGTGCCATTATTTTATACATCACTGGAGGAACCGGACTTATGGAAAGCTTTTCAAGAATGCTCAATGCCCAGATGATACTTCTGGTTTACCTGGCTGTGGGGATGTACTCCATGAAGGCAGGACTCATTGACCAGGAAACCAAGAAAAAACTGGTGGACATCATACTTAAAATCACCCTGCCGTGCATGATTTTTAATTCCTTTAACAAGCCCCTGACCCAGGAGGTGCTGATACAGACAGCCTTAATTCTGGTGGTGGCTGTCTCCATCTCCATCCTTTCCTTTCTGCTGGGAAAAGTTATATATAATAAATACCCGCAAAAGAAAAAGAGTATCCTTCAATACTGTACCCTGGTCAATAATTCAGGATTTTTAGGAATGCCTATGGTGTCGGCTGTATATGGAAGCGACGGTCTTTTTGCGGCATCCATCTTTATCATTCCCAACCGTATCTTCATGTGGACCGTGGGCCTGGCCATGTTCACCACCGCTGATTTCAGGACAAAATGCAGGAATATCCTTCTGAATCCCTGTATCGTCACCGTGTTTCTGGGCATTGGCCGCAGGATGACCGGATTTCCGGTTCCGGGCTTTTTAGACGCGGCCATCGCCAATATAGGAGCCGTCACCACGCCCCTTTCCATGATGGTGATAGGCACCATGCTCATCGGTGTTCCGTGGAAAAAACTTCTGGAGCCAAGTATTTTTTATCTGGCTTTCGTGCGTCTCATAGCACTGCCCTTGGTGGCCCTGTTTATATTGAACCTCATTCACGCGGAGCCCATGCTGGCAGGTGTCTCCCTCATCCTTACCGGTATGCCTGCGGGAAGCACCAGTGCCCTGCTGGCTGCCAAGTACGGGGCGGATGAGGATTACGCCTCCCGCTGTATTGTGACCACCACCATTATGTCCCTGGCAACCATACCGGCGCTGATGCTGCTTTTATGAGAATATGTAATACACAGCTTAATGTGATTTCACTACATTATCAGGTTGAGAACCAGCAGCTCTGCAATTCCCACTCCTGTCATTATCATGGACACGGCCGTCTTACATTTCAGCTGGTCCTTCAAGTCGGTCAGACCGAACATTCCGTTGAATACCCAGAATCCGCTGTCGTTGAAATAGCTGAATGCAATTGCGCCGATGCAGCATGACTGGGCCAGAAGGATTGGGTTCACGCCCAGCACGCCAATTAACGGGGCTGTCAGGGATGCGGCCGTGGTGATGGCCACAGTGGCCGACCCAAGGGCCAGCCGCATCAGGGCGCCGATGATCAGGGGGATGAGAATGGCTGGTATGGGCCATGACACCACGGTGGCGCCAAGCACGTCTCCGATTCCGCTGACCTTGATTACGTTGCCCAGGGAACCGCCTGCACCGGTAATCAGCATAATCATGCCTGTGTCCTTGATGCTGTCGTTCATGATGCCCATGAGCATGTCCTTGTCAAGCTTATTTCCCAGGCCATAGACAGCCAGGGTGGTGCCAATGCCCAGGGCCGCGATAGGACTGCCCAGCAGACTGATGAATGTATATACAGCTCCCTCCGGCATTCCTGCGAAGTCAGCTATGGTCTTGGAGAGTATCAGCACAAGGGGTATCAGGATTGGGGCCAGGGAGGGAACCAGACCAGGAAGCTCTCTGGCGTTCATGATCTCCTCCAGCTGATCCATGGTTTTCAGGTATTCCTTTTTATATTCCCTGCGCTCAAAGGAGCCGTCCTCATGGGGAATCTGGTAAATCTTACGGCCAACCCATTTGGAATACAGGATGGCTGCCACAAAAATCAGCACGGACATGCCGCTTCCGGCCAGAATCATCTGCCCTACGTCAATGCCCATCATGCCGGCGGCTGTCAGGGGACCTGGTGTTGGGGGTACCATTACATGGGTGCACTGAAGGCCGCAGGCCAGTGCCAGGGCAAGTCCGACCACGGATTTGCCGGTAACTCTGGACATCGCCTTGCAAAGGGGAGCAAAAATCACAATGGCCGAATCAGCGAATACGGGAATGGAAACCAGCCATCCTGTGATACCAAGCGCCCACTCCTCCTTTCCCTTGCCAATCAGGCGGATAAAGGTATATGCAAGGCGTTCCGCCGCGCCTGTCTTTTCCAGAATACCTCCCATCATGACACCCAGACCGATGATGATGCCGGTGCTTTTCAATGTGTTTCCAAATCCGTTCTGAATGGCATCAATGGCCTGGGAGGGACTCATATGCCCCACCATACCTGTGATAAGCGCTGCCAGAAGCAATGCGATAAATGTATGGGTCTTTGTTTTCATGACAAGGAAGATCATGACAGCAATGCCTAAAAACAGTCCCAGGAGCATTTGTGTTTCATTTGTCATTTTCGTTCAACTCCTATTCTTTTGTATAAGTTGGATTTTAGCGTACCAGACAGGGTTTCTTGGAATTGAATTTCCATCCCGGAATCAGATACTGCATGACAACGGAGTCATCCCTGCCGCCCAGGCGGTTGTCCAGATACAGCTGGTGGGCTTTTTTTACCTGCTCCAGGTCCACTTCAATGCCGAGTCCCGGCTTCCTGGGAACCTTCACACAGCCGTCTGTAATCTGCAGGGGTTCCTTCGTCAGGCGCTCCAGACCCTCCTGCCAAATCCAGTGGGTGTCCAGCGCATTGTATTCACCCGGCACGGCTGCGCCCACCTGGGTAAACATGGCCAGCGAAATATCAAAATGGTTGTTGGAATGGCTGCCCCATGTATATCCGAAGTCATGGCACATCTGCGCAACCCTTACAGAACCGTTCATGGTCCAGAAATGCGGGTCGGCCAGTATAATATCCACTGCCTGGGATTCCAGGGAATGCCCTACCTCCCTCCAGTCTGTCGCTATCATGTTGGTGGCTGTGGGGAATCCGGTACGGCGGCGGAACTCACTCATGATTTCACGGCCTGAATAAACACCCTCGGCCCCACATGGGTCCTCACAGTAGGTCAGGATCCCTTCCATTCCTTTTACATACTCCACGGCTTCCTTGAGGAGCCATCCACCATTGGGATCCAGGTCTATCCTTGCATCCGGAAACTCCTTCTTTAAGGCGCGGATTACCTCCATCTCTTCATTTCCCGCAAGGACGCCGCCCTTTAGCTTGAAATCCTGGAATCCGTATTTCTCCTTTGTGGCCCTGGCAAAAGCCACAATCTTGTCTGCGGTGAGCGCCTCCTCATGGCGGATTCTGTACCACTGGCAGTCAGCGTCCGGTTCAGCATCGTATGCCAGGTCTGTCTTGTTGCGGTCCCCCACAAAGAACAGGTAGCCCAGCATTCTCACCTTGTCCCTCTGCTGCCCTTCCCCCAGCAGCTCACATACCGGAACACCCAGATGCTTTCCAAGCAAATCCAGACAAGGCGCCTCAATGGCGGTGATGACATGAACTCCGGTCCTCAGGTCAAAGGTCTGGTTGCCTCTCACATCCTCCCCGCCTTTGGAATCCAGGTATCTCTTTACCTTTAGCAGGGTACTTTTGTACTTGCCAATCCTGGTTCCTTCCACCATCGGAATGCATTCCTCCAGGGCCCTGGTAATCTTTTGGCCGCCGGGAACCTCCCCCACGCCCATCTCGCCGTTATCCGCGTAAAGAATCACCACATTCCTTGTGAAATAAGGTGCGTGGGCGCCGCTCAGGTTCAGCTCCATACAATCCTTTCCTGCTACCGGATACACTTCCATTTTTGTGATTACAGGTGTTGTCATAATCGTTACTCTCCTTTTATTTAATAGGGTTTCAATGATTTCCTCTGTCGTTAACTTTATTTTATAAGAGAATGTACACTTAGTCAAATTACTTAAATTTATTTTTACTCTTAGAAAAACTTATTGTTATCAATTGGACCGACTTTGGGACAACCGTGATTTTATGACGGCCAAAGCAAAAATGGCTCAAAAAGCGGCAGTAAAAACTGCCGCAGCTGTAAGAGGTTATAATATATTGCCGGAAGGCTCAGAAGGCTGAGAATCCCCGCCCTTCCCCGTCTCATCCGGAATATGTTCAATATGGTATTTGTTCTTTCCGTTGGCCTTTGCTTTATATAAAGCATGGTCAGCCGTACAAAACATCTCCTCGTAGGATATACTGCCGGCCCTGCCCACCGCGATGCCCATGCTGCAGGTGGCATTGAACTCAGGATTATCCTTTAATGCCCTGTAGACACGGTCCGCAAACCGCGTCAGCTGGCCCGTATCCTTGATCCCGCTCATAAACAGCATGAATTCGTCGCCGCCGATGCGGCCGGCCACGTCATCCTGGCGCACACATCTGTGGATGGTATCACCGAAGGCCCTGAGCACCACATCACCGGCCTGGTGCCCCCATTCATCATTGATATGCTTAAAGTCGTCCAGGTCCAGGATGAACAGGGTGCAGACGTCTCCCCGCGCTTGTTCCAGGCAGGTGCGGCACATCTCCTCTGTGGTGCTTTTGTTCTTTAATCCGGTCAGAGAGTCAGTCTGTGCCTTACGCCTCAGCAGGGTCTGCATGGCAATGGCTGCCTTTAGTTCCTCATTCTTTTTTGAAGAATCAGGTTCTGCAGCTTCTGGTGGCGGGCGTCGTAACGCATGAACAGGATCCCCACTCCCAGCAGTGACATTGCTATCACGCCGAAGGCAAAATATAGGGGATAGGTCTGTATGAAATAGCTGAAATCCTTGCTCTCCTTGCCCGAAAGGAGGGTGGTATACACAGCCTCATCCATGGCGCCTTTGCCGGCCTTTGCAATGGATTTGGAGAGGACCTGGGCCAGCAGCGGATTCGCATTGTCTGATACCCCGATGTAAACAGGTGCAACAGCCGTGCTGCCGTCCACCACTACCAGGTTCATGCCCAGAAGATTCCGGTCCGCCGACAGCTTGATGGAGGATACCATGGCACAGTCAGCGGTTCCGTTTTCCACCGCTGTGAGACAGTCTTTAGGGGTGTCACAGGCCACGATTTCCCAATGGGGATACTTGTCTGCCAATACCTCCTTCAGTCCGTCCACCTTTTCTACCATAGAAATCCGCTGGTGGGAGGAAAGGTTCAGCGGCTCATCCTTTTTACCCACCAGGCTGAAGCTGCATTCGTAATAGGGGATGGTAAATTTAAGGCTGCCGGACGCCCGGCTCCTTCTCTGCTTAAACACACTTAAACGAATCTGGGCATTTCCCTGGAACAATTCATCTGATGAAGTTTCTTCCTGGTCCAGAGGGATAAACTCAAAGTTCAGGCCGCTTACCACGGACAGGTGTCTCATATAGTCCACAAAGGCACCCCTGCATGTTTTTTCCTTTTCATCATACCATTCAAAGGGATAGTCAGACCGGGCCACCAGCACCGTTACTGGCCCGCTTTGTTTTACAAACTGGCTCTCCTCACGGGTAAACTCCGCAAACTGCCGGTCCATCTCATGATAGTACTTCTCATAAAGTCCGGCAGAGTAATAGGGATTATCAATAAAAATCTGCTTCAGGGCCTTGTTCAGTCGCACCATCAGCCCCGGCTTATTCACCGACGTGATAAAATAAGCCGGCATATAGTCGATCTTGGCCAGAAGCTTCTGATTCATGTTATATTCCATGTTGCCGTTGATGATGGCGTCTACCTCTTCACGCTCCAGGGCTTCAACTATCTGGGTCCCGGTATCATAGTACACGGGTTCATAGGAAAACCCATGGTTCTTTGCGTATTCGTCAAATAAATCATTCAGGAAATTGTCCTTAATCATTCCCACCCGGATTCCCTGGAATCCCTGGTAGTCATCGTAATACAGGCGTCCGTCTGATTTTCGCCCAACCAGGGCGGCAAAATCAAAACAGCACTCATAGCTGCTGAAAAGGAAATCCTTTGCCCGCTCCTCGCTGTATTCAGCAGGGAGCAGCAAATCCAGCTCCCCTCTGCGCAGCATATCCAGGCACTCCCCCCAGGGCGCCTGGATATACTCATATTCCCATCCCGCATATTCTGCTATTTTATTCAGATACTCCGCCCCATATCCGATTGCGTATCCGTCCTGGTCTATCTGGATGAAATCCCCGATGTCCACACATCCCACCCGCACCTTCTCCACTGCCCGAACAGGTAATGCGCACAGAAGGCACAGAAGGAATGATGACACAATCAGGAATATCCTGTATTTAACCGCCGCCAAATTTTTCATCCCATCACCTACAGGTTATAATTTGTTTACCCTAACATTATATTAATTATAACATGCAACTGTGGAGGATTCCAGTGGTTGGGGTTAAATTAATGAATGGATTTTTCATCAGGTTATGGGCGCAGGATTAAAGATGCACAGATCATTGTGCAGTTTATACTTCTCCGCATAACTCTGCTTCCTGCCGCTGGCCACATCCACAATCTCATGGAACAGCTGGGTACCGATGTCCTGGATGGTGGCGTCTCCGGTGGCAATGGGGCCCGCGTTTACATCAATCAGGTCCTGCCACTGCATCTTCATGTCATTTCTGGAACACACCTTGATGACCGGGGCAATGGCCAGGCCGTAAGGCGTTCCCCTTCCTGTCATGAACACCTGGAGTCCGATGCCGCTGGCCAGCTGGCAGGGTCCGCAGACTATGTCGCTGGCCGGCGTGGCGGCGTAAATCAGCCCCTTTTTGGAAGGCTTTTCCGCCGGAGACAGTACTTCTACGATGGGGGAGGTGCCGGACTTGGCGATGGAGCCCATGGCCTTCTCCACGATGTTGGAGAGCCCGCCCTTTTTGTTGCCCGGAGTGGGGTTGGCGCTGCGGTCCACCTGGCCGTTTTCCAGGTAATGGTCATACCATTTCATCTCGTCTGCCAGTTTCCTCCCCACTTCCTCGCTGACACAGCGCTCTCCCAGGAGGTACACGCCGTCCCTTACCTCTGTCACCTCGGAAAACAGGACCGTGGCGCCCCCCTTTACCAGCATGTCCGCAGCATAGCCTGCGCTGGGGTTGGCCGTGACGCCGGAAAAGGCATCGCTGCCCCCACACTGCATGCCAATCAAAAGATCGGAAAGGGGCAGTGTCTGGCGTCTTCTCCGGTTAAGCCTGGCCAGCTTCCTGTCCGCCATCTCCATCAGGGAATTTACCATATCGTCAAAGCCCTTTTTCTCCTGCAGTATGATGACATTGTCAGGGGAAATGTCCGCCTGGTCAAGGAGCATTTCCACGGTGAACTTTTCACATCCCAGCCCCACAACCATCAGCTCCCCGCCAAAATTGGGATGCCTGGCCAGGTTTCTCAAGGCGCGGATGGGCACCTTTGCCTCAGGGGCATTGATGGCCACGCCGCAGCCGTAAGCATGATTGATGGGGACAATGTCGTCCACATTGGGATATTTGGGAAGCAGCTCCCTCTTCATCCTGGCCACGGCTGCATTCAGAACGCCTGTGACACACTGGACCGTGGTGCTGATGCCCAGTATGTTGCGGGTTCCGGCATATCCTCCCTTTGGGTTTACATATCCCTCCCAGGTGTCCACAGGCGGTTTTGGCAGATCGGTCACCAGATTGACGGCAAATTTCATATTGTCCACTGAGGGCGGGGTGGGAAGCTCCAGCATCTTTTCGTTAATCCACTGCCCTTTTCCAATGGGGTTAATGGCATATCCCAGGACCACGCCGTACCGGATAATCTTACCGCCTTTCGGTATGTCCCGCAGGGCTATCTTATGGGCCTGCGGAATGTCCTGCTTCGCGCGCACGCCATCCATGACCAGGGTTCCGGCCGGAATGTCATTGACTGCAATGGCCACGTTGTCTTTATCGCTGATTTGAATGTACAAAGGACTGCTCATATTTGTCTCCTCCTGCTGTGATTGGATTCAAAATCCATGGTGTTTTTCATTGATCTAATTATATCAATGGGGTACTCATAAGTAAAATTATTAAATTTAAGCTTTCTCTTAGAATTATTAATAGCCAGAAATATCAAGTAAAGTTTATACAACTCACATTTACTCTTAATAAATCTTATAGTCAATCTTGCACTCCTTCCCCTTATAGGTTAAAATAAATACATCGGAATAAAAAAGGAGAACACCATGGACACACGGCAGATTGAATATATTTTAAAAATTGCGGAAGAAAACAACATTACCCATGCGGCTAATAAGCTGTTTATCACCCAGTCCGCTTTGAACCAGCAGCTCATTAAGCTGGAACAGGAGTTAGGCACGCCCCTGTTCCACCGTTCCCGCACCAACTGGCATCTGACGGAGGCCGGGGAAATTTACATCCGCAATGCCAAGGAAATCATGAGGCTGAAGAGGGAAACCTACCAGACCATCCACGACCTGTCGGACGGCAAATGCGGCCATCTCTCCGTGGGCTTTACGGCAGGGCGCGGCATCAATATGTTTACAAAGGTATACGGCACCTTCCACCAGCTCTATCCCAACGTTATCATAGAGCCCCAGGAGGGCATTGTAAAGCATCTTCAGAAGATGATATCCATTGGCGACCTGGATATTGCCTTCCTGACGCTTACGGACAAGGACAGGACCGATGATATCTATGAATCCATATACGAGGAGGAACTGTATCTGGTTATTCCCGCCGGACATCCTCTGGCAAGGGTGACGCCTGAGGATGGGGAGGACTATGCCACCCTGGATATCCGAAGGCTCCAGTACGAACCCTTTGTGCTCATGGACCGCCATTCCACCATGAACACCATTCTGAACCGTATTTTCTCGGAGGCAGGCTTTACACCCCAGGTCCTCTTTGAGACAGGCAATAACCATACCATTATCTCCATGATACGGGCCAACATGTGCTGCGGAATCCTGCCCTACTACTATGTGAAGGACCTGGACCAGGATTTCTGCTGTTTCCACCTGCCCTCCCGCCCCACATGGCAATTTACGACCAGCTACAAAAAAGGCCGCTATCTCAGCCACCCCGCGCGCAGCTTCATCGATCTGATGAAGGAGCAATGGAGAGACCGGACAACGGCTTTGCATACAGATTAAGACTTTATAAGGCAGGCCCTTTAAATAAGCCCGGCCAGCCTCATCTCTGACTTGATTCGGTCCAGTACAGGGCCTTCAGGCGTGGCCAGGTTCGGCTTGTAGGGAAGCCCGATGGAGCGTCCCCTTAAGTTAGCCATATCCTTTGCTGCCACAGGGAAGCTGGCTCCATCCATGGAGAGCCGGACCGGATTCAGCTTGAACTGGGCTTCCAGGGAGCCTTCCAGGTCTCCGGCCACATATTTATTGTATACATCCACTATAAGCTCAGGCATGAAATTGGCTGCCGTGCACACGCCTCCCACCGCCCCATGGCACATGGAAGCGTACAGCAGGGTGTCCTTTCCGCCAAACACCTTGAATCCCACATCCCTTGTCCTGCGTATAAATTCAGCTGTCTGGGTTATGTCGCCGCTGGTATCCTTCATTCCCACGATATTGGGAACCTCATGGGCCAGGCACTCCACCAGCTTTCCGGACATGGTGTAGTTCACCCTTCCCGGATTGTTGTACAGAAGCACAGGGGTATCCGGCACACATTCTGCTATGGTCTTAAAATGAAGATAAAGCTCATCCTCTGTGGGTTTCAGAAACATGGGCTGGAGTACGGATATGCCTGCTGCCCCGTTATCTGCTGCCATCTTAGCCAGACGGCAGCATTTTTTTGTGCTGATTGCGCCAATGCCGAAATAAACGGGCACACGCCCCGCCGCCTGGTCAATCATGATTTTAAGGCCGCGCTCCATCTCATCCTCTTCAATGACATAGAATTCTCCGTTGCTTCCAAAGGCCAGGATGCCCAACACCCCGCCATCAATCACATAGTCCACCTGTTCCCGCAGCTTTGCCTCGTCAATAAACTCATTTTCATTAATAGGGGTGAGAATGGGTACAATGACACCCTTGATAAAATCTGTATTCATAACGCTTCTCCTTTATATCCGGGCCCAGGTCCGATTATGATTCAACTGTGGTGTTGGCAATCTTCTCGTAATACTTGACAATGCTTGCGTGGTCTTCCTTCTCATAACCGTCAGCCTTCAATCCCTGCATGATTTCCATGAGCTGTCCTGTTAAGGGAACCGGAGAGCTGATTGCATGTGCTGCGTTCAGCGCATTGTTCAAATCCTTGATGTGAAGCTCAATGCGGAATCCCGGCTTAAAGTTCCTGCTCAGCATCATGGGTGCCTTGGCGTCCATGACAGTGGATCCGGCAAGTCCGCCGCGGATGGCCTGATATACCAGCTCAGGGTCGGTTCCCGCCTTCTTAGCGAAGGTGAGGGCCTCGGATACAGCGGCAATGTTCACGGCAACCACAATCTGGTTTGCCAGCTTTGCCACGTTGCCGGAACCCAGCCCGCCTACATATACCATGGAACCGGCCATTACCATGAGCATGTCATAATACTTGTCAAACAGCTCCTTTTTGCCGCCCACCATGACAGACAGTGTCCCGTCAATGGCCTTTGACTCTCCGCCGGAAACAGGAGCATCCAGCATGTCGATGCCCTTTTTCGCCAGCTCAGCGCCGATGGCCTTGCTCTCGGTTGGGTCAATGGAGCTCATGTCAATCAGCACGGTTCCCGGTTTTGCGCCCTCAGCAACACCGTTTTCGCCCAGCACTGCAGCGCGTACATGGGGGGAGTTGGGAACCATGGTGATGACTGCCTCACACTGCTCTGCCACTTCCCTGCCGCTTGCAGCGGATACAGCGCCGCATTCAGTCACTTCCTTCACCGCGTCCTTGTTAAAATCGAAAACAACCAGTTCATAACCGGCTTTTAATAAATTCTTGCTCATTGGCTTGCCCATGATTCCTAATCCGATAAAACCTACTTTCATATCATTACCTCGCCTTTCTTAGAAACATTGTTTGACAACATCTTTTCCTGCCAGCTTGTTTTTCTGACCTATGCCCACATTATAGCTGTCCCATTCTTTCCTTACAATTGGCATTGTAAATGAAAAAGGCAGCTTGTTTTATACAAGCCGCCTATGATTTCAAATCACATTTCATATTTGAAACAATCATTTCATTTATGGTTCATTTATAGTTCAATATCGTATTTTTTCATCTTTCTCCACAGGGTTGCCTTGCTGATACCCAGGCAGGCGGCGGTGCGCTCCCTGCTGCCGCCCTGGGCTGCCAGGACCTGGCGTATCTGCCGCTCCTCCTCACATGCAACCAGCGCCCCTTCACATGCAACCGGCGCTCCGGTTTCCGGTCCGCCCGGCGCATTCCGCACCGGATTAGAAGAAGGAAGCAGCTCCCGCAGCAGCTTTCTCACCAGAATTTCGTCGATGCTCCGCTTTTCAGCTGTCAGTACCAGCCGCTTTAAGAATGTCTCCAGCTGGAGAAGGTTTCCCTGCCACGGATATGATTTCAGGCACTGCATCCCGCCCTGGGTCACCACATGGTAACGGGAATATTGGTCGCAGGCTTCCCTGACCGTGTCTCTGATGGCCTGTTCCAGATCCTCCGGCCGTTCCCGAAGGGGCGGCACCCGAAGGACCAGTCCCGCAAAGAGATAATACAGATCCTGCCGGAACTCTCCTGAGAAAGCCAGATGCCCCAGCTCCTCCGGTGTCAGGGTGCTGGAGGCAATAACACGGATATGAAAGCCCATGGTCCCGGCAAAATCCCGGCTGCTGCATGTCTTATAGCGGATGAGCCGGTACAGGCCGTACTGGCTTTTTAAGGACAATGACTCCAAATCCTCCAGATACAGGGTGCCGCCTTCCGCCAGAAACACGGCTCCCTTGCTTTCAAAGAGCATTTCCTCCTGCTCCTCCCGCGTAAGGCCTGCGCAGGAAAGGGACAGGAAGGGGCCTTCACTGGAAAGCCCTGTGTTGTGGATGCTCTCAGCCAGCACCCTCCGCTCTGTGCCGGTTTCCCCCAAAAGCAGCACAGGCTGTTCCGACTGGGAGTAAAGCCTGGCCAGGTGGACGCACTCCTTCATGGCTCCCGACTCCTGGCGTATGCCGGAAAAGTTTCTCCTGGCAATCAGGCCCTGTACCTGTTTTGCTCCATCCCGTTCCGGGCGCCGTTCATCCCGGCTCTGCCTCTTTACCTTGTGGCAGGTAAGAATGGCCCCCTCTGTCTCGTTACCCACGCGGACAGGGGCCAGGATGGCAAAGATGGAGGTGGTCCCGGCCCGCATGAAGGAGGAATAGCTCTCCTCCTTTCCCTCCAGTACCTGCGAAAGCTTATCCCTGTCTATGTCGGAGAATACCTGGGTAATGTGCCGGCCTGCCACCTGTCCACCGTCAGAGCCCAGTATGTCCCGCATGACCGGATTCACCGTGGTGATGATTCCTTCCCGGTCCATGTTCACCACTCCATTGAAGGAATAGTCCAGAAGGGTCTCAATCTGGGCATTGCTCCTCTTCTCCGCGCCCATGGCAAAATCCAGGCTCTCAGCCATGGAAAAGGCGGTGCACAGGGAATCCTCTGTGATCGACAGAAACAGGGACGGTATATCCGCCTCCTTGGCAGTCTCAACCGCTATGTCCCCTCCAATCATAAGGTCGGCGCCATCCTCCACGGCTTCCATGGCTTTTTCCTTTAACCCGGAACCATTGGCGGCAAAATAAGTGCGCAGCTTTATATCATAGATGGTCTCAAAGTATGTCATATCACGGAACATGTTCTGAAAACCCACCACAGCAATGATGGGCTGGGCCTTTTTTACTATCTGCCTGGCCTTTACCACCAGGAGGGCCATCTCCTGGGCCGTAGCCACGATTTCCACCACAGGCACATCCGTATACTGCTTGATGGGGGATGCCTGAAGGCCCCTGGCAATGATGATGTCCGCCCCGGCGGCAATGGAATTCCTGGCCTCCACCACCGTATTCTCTGTCTGGATGACACGCATCTGCGCAATGGCATACTTCTTTTCCTGGAGAATGTTGTGGGCCAGGTAGAGCATTTCCTCCCTTGGCACCAGAAGAACGATTTTCCCCATGCCGCTTTCCCCTTTTTACATGACTACTTGTCCAGGCGTGCCTTTAAAAACTCCAGTCCTGCCAGCACCACGCCGCCCAGTATGAAGAACAGGATACTGAAGGTGGAAGGACTCATGGGCGCCCTGGGCACATCCAGGGTGGTGGGCCCCATGGTGATGGCATAGAGGGAGCCTGTCATCAGGCCGATGATGGTGTAAATGGTCTGGGAACGGAACCGCTCCAGGCACATCTTGATGATTTTAATAATTCCCACAATACCTGTGACGACCCCCAGACCAAATACCATCAGGATGGGGAAATAGTCCATATTCATGTGCAGGAACTCCTTCACAGCGCCTATGATGGGCACATAGAGCCCGAATATGAGAAGAAGGGTGGAACCTGAGATGCCCGGCAGCACCATGGCGGTAATGGCAATCATGGCAGTGAAGAACACATACGCCACCAGTCCCAGCGACAGATGCTCCACTGATACACGGATGCCCTCGCCGCCTGAGGGATTAAAATAAGTGATGCAAAATACCAGCAGCACTCCCACAAGACTGAATACGATATTTCCGTACCTGCCTTTCAGCACTTCCCTTTCCTCACGGATCACCATGGGGATGGCGAATAAGGTCAGACCCAGAAAAAGGGAGCTGATCCGGTAGATGTGTGTTTCAAAAAGACTGGACAGGATCAGCACCGACATACAGAAACCGATGACCCATCCCACGCCCAGCTTTACCAGAAACAAAAAGGCAGTTTTCCTTCTGCCGTTTTCCCGGCCCATCAGATCATTCAGGGATTCAATGAATGTATCGTAAAAACCCAGCAAAAAGGCAATAGTTCCTCCGGATACCCCCGGAACGCTGTCCGCCAGGGCCATACAGAAACCCCTTATTCCATTTAAAAGCACGTAATCTTCCTCCTGTCATTTTACCGCCGCCCGGCTGTGCCGGATGGCAGTATGATTTTCTCTGAATAATTATACAGGAATTGACAGAAAATTCAAGCACGGTTTTTCACTGCTGTTTCATTTGCCTGTTCCTCTATTTTCTTTCTTCCCTTTAAACTGTTCCTGTGGTATCATAGTACTAATTTAATTTGCGAAAGGAAGGGAAATCCCATGTATGAATTGATTCAGGCCGGTCCCAGAAGCTACTATATTAACTGTCCGGTCAAAATAGGCGCGTATCTGATTGATGATGAGAAGGTCTGTCTGATTGACAGCGGCAATGATAAGGATGCCGGACGCAAGGTGCGCCAGATTCTGGAACGGGAGGGCTGGACACTCCACGCCATTATCAACACCCATTCCAATGCGGACCACATCGGAGGCAACAAATACCTGATGCAGCAGACCGGATGCAGGATTTATGCCAGCAGCATGGAGGCTGCCTTTACCAGGCATCCCATACTGGAACCGGCTTTTCTCTACGGCGGTTATCCGTTTAAGGACCTGCGGCATAAGTTTCTGAAGGCTAAGGAAACCGATGTCAGCTATGTTCCCGGCCTGACAGAGGATGAGCTGCTAAAAGACCTGGAGCTGATTCCCCTGCCCGGTCACTTTTTCCAGATGATAGGCATTCGCACTCCGGATGACACCGTATTCCTGGCCGACTGTCTCAGCAGCCGCGCCACCCTGGAAAAGTACAGAGTCTCCTTTATCTATGACGTGGCAGCCTATCTGGAAACCTTGGATAAGGTGGCTTCCATGAAGGCAAACCTGTTTGTACCGGCCCACGCGGAAGTCTCAGACAATATGGCTGCCCTGGCCTCCTATAACAGGGATTGTGCCATGGAGATAAAGGACCTGCTTCTGGAGCTGTGCCGTGCTCCCATGACCTTTGAGACGCTGCTCAAGGAGGTCTTTGACCACTATGGGCTGGCCATGACCTTCCAGCAGCATGTGCTGGTGGGAAGCACGATACGTTCCTATCTGTCCTGGCTGAAGGATATGGGTGAAATAGAGGCTTATATAGAAGGCAACTGCATATATTGGAGAAGCTAGGGCCATAAGCTCTCCCCTGCATCGTTTGATCTTCTCCCCGATGTTCACCATATGGTGGCCAGTCCGATTTTCTCCTGTATCAGTTCCTTTGCACGGTTGAAACGGTCCAGATATGTGCCCCCGATACAGTGGTACTCCACCCTGTACCGGTCTAACAGCTCCTTAATCCGAAGGCTGCAGCCCTCCCTGTCCTGCCGGATCTTCTCATTGCGTGTCCCGTCCTGGATAAATTCCACGTCCGGTTTCAGAAACAGCACAAGGTCCCAGCGGTCTGTCTCATGGATGGCCTCAGCCAGCTTCGTACATACCTCCAGCTCCCTTTGATTCTCCCCCAAAAGGAAATAACTGTAAAACAAGGTGGTTACAGCATCCGTGTCCACAAACAGGATGTGGTTGCTGTGCCTGGCGGCATCCATCACATTGATTTTCTGGCGCAGCAGGTTTTCATACAGGTCCTCCGCTATCATCAGATCTTCCCCGCCCGCGTAATCGCAGGTGTCCCGGCCGGCCTCGCTGACGTAGTTGGTATTATAGGCCAGGGCCAGATTCCGGACCAGGGTGCTCTTTCCCGTGCTTTCGCTCCCCAGGACCAGCACTCGGCGGGCATAGTAATCCCGGCACACAGAGGGAATGTAATCCCAGTGTCCCAGCGCCCAGGCGCAGATGTCCGTGGAGCACACAGGCACCTCGCTGCGGTCAAAGTAAATCACCTGGCTTTCAGGCCCGTACAGCGCCTCAAACCGGCCCGTCCCCAGATAATCGGTCCCGCAGAACACGGCGTCAATGGGCTTTCCTATGACTGCCTTTATATCCCTTGCCCCCTGCTCTCAGTACCCCGGTGTATCGTATTCCTCCTTGGTAAGAGCCTTGTCCTCCACCATCCGTATCCTTACATTGGGAAGATGTCTGGTGCTGTTTAAAATCCACCGGTAGCACATCTCTTTCGGGGTGGACTCCCGCCCACTGCACCAGCTGATAACCACATAGAGCTCCCTGCACATGGAGGCGGCCCGGATGATATCGTGGATATGTCCTGTGTGCAGGGGATCAAAGGAGCCCCCGAACATTCCCGTCTCATACTTCATTTAGTTGTTCCCCACTTTCCCTGAACCATTTTATAAACATGAACACGGCGTTTAACAGATAGATACACCACATCAGCAGAGTGGTGATATCGGTCCCGCCCTTCTGATAATCCACAAACCACATGAATACAGTCACCACGTCCACCACGATCCATACTATCCACTGCTCCATAAGGCGCCTGACGCTGAGAAGCATGGCCACCACGGACAGGCAGGTGCTCATGCTGTCGATAAAGGGAAGATTTCCCCCCAATCCCTTCAGTACCAGCCCGTATCCATAGATGGAGACAGCGGACAACACCAGAAGAAGTATCTGTCCGGAAGCCTTGAGCCTGGTCTTTTCCACTTCCTTTGTCCCGCTGTTCATGTGTTTTTTCCACATAAACCATCCCACAAACTGCATGGGTACATAGTAGCAGGCGTTCAGCATGACCTCCCCGTAATATCTGGCCCCGTATGCAATCCAGGCATAGAGCACCGTATTCACCAGCCCGAACAGGTAGCAGCTCATCTTCCCCTTTCCGGTCAGTATAACGCAGACCACACCGGTGAGGGCCATGGTAATGCCCAAAACATCGTCGCCCCAGTGCACGGACAGGGCCGTGATGACGGTACAGGCAGCTGCCAGCCAAATAATCTCCCAGGCCCTCCAGCCTGATAACTCATGTTTCAGAAACGTCCTCATATCCGTTCTCCTTCTTGTATGTTCTCAGGGACCGCAGCCCTTTACAGGCCACGCATCCTATATAAATCAGTCCCATGTATCCCACCAGGGGGTAAAATACATTGATTAAGCGGCTAAATGGAAGCATTCCCAGCAGAAAGGTAAATGCAGTCACCGCCGCTGCGGCCATCCTGTTTCCGCCCGGCGTAAGGGATGAAAAACGGCTGCAGACCGTCCACATCATGGTGGAGCAGGAAGAAAACATGCCCAGTACAAGGACAATGGAAAAGACAGCGCCCAGCACAGGGGAAATATGTCTGGCCAGGTACAGGGTGGGAATCGCCAGGGACGCGGCATCCTTTGAGTGGAGCAGAATGGCGGTGTTCATGACGGCAATGGCCAGTATCATGGTAAAGGCGCCCCATATTGCGCCCCATTTGGCTTCCTTCCTGCTGCGGGCCGTCATCCCCAGTGCAGTGAAATAGGTGCTGCCGCTGAGAAAATTCAGGGATATGTAAAGAACAGCGCTGATGAGCCAGTTGGGCGCTGACCGGGACGCGCCCAGCACTGTCTCATACTGGCGGATATGGGAAAGATTCCCGGCGCCGCGGATGACGGTTGCCAGCCCCACCATCAGGGTGAAGGCGATTATGACAGGCCCGATGGTGGATACAATTCGGATCATCTTCTTAAATCCGGCCAGATAGGCACACAGGACCATGGCCGCCATTATCATGGAGCCCAGATATCTGTTTAACCCGTAATACTCAGAAATCGTGGCCCCAGCCCCTGAAATCAGCACAGCCATGATCATGATCAGCGTGGCCGGAATCAGCCAGGAATAAAACCCTCCCGCCTTCTTGCCGCAGAAAAAGGTAAAGTGATTGAAATTCGCCTCATCCCTGTGGGCATATCCTGTGGTAAGCAGCACCTGGCTCAAACATAAAAAACCCAGGAGATTCAACAGCACCACACCATAACTGTAATATCCGTAGCTGGTAAAAAACTGAAGTATCTCCTGACCCGTCGCAAAGCCTGAACCGATGATCCAGGCAATAAAAGCCCCTGCAAATGTAACCACATCCCTGATGCGGCACCTGTTACCTCTTCCCCTCATCCCTGCTTCCCCCGTGTGTCTGTACCTGATTCTGTTATATTATAGCAGAAGACACATAAAAAATATAGCATTGAATACCATAATGCATATTCAATGCCATATTGCCTAACGGTTTAATTCCCTATTCCCCCTGGAGCGCGTCATATCCCTGCTCCCCGGTGCGGACCTTCATCACATTTTCCACATCGTACACGAAAATCTTTCCGTCTCCGATCTTACCTGTGTAAAGAGCCTTCCTGGCCGTCTCGATTATATCCTCCACCGGTACCCTGCTCACCACCACTTCCAGCTTCATCTTTGGAAGAAGGGCCGCCTCCTCCACCTGGATGCCGCGGTAGTAATTTACATGGCCCTTTTGGGTTCCGCAGCCCATGACCTGGGTGATGGTCATGCCGGTGACGCCCAGGTCTGTAAGCGCATCCTTAAGGGCGGTGAACCTGGACTGGTTGAATATCATCACCACCTTGGACAGCTTCACACTGGCGGATACCGGCTTTGCCGAAGGATAATGCTCCACGGGAACTGCTTTTTCAACAGAGACACCGGCGTCTGCCGCGTATTCCTTTTGCTTTCCCATAAATACCATCGGCATGAAATCCGCATAGGAGCTGGCCAGGTTGTGTTCCGTCACATCCAGCCCCTTTGTCTCCTCCTCCACGCTGGCTCTGAGCCCAATGGTGTGCTTCAGCACATTGAATACGATAATCATGGTCACGCTTACCCACAGGATAACGGAAACAACGCCTATAAGCTGTATTCCCAGGAAGGAGAAGCCGCCCCCGTACATAAGGCCCTCATCCACAGCAAAGACGCCGGTGAGAAGGGTGCCTGCGGCCCCGCACATGCCGTGGACCCCGATGGCGCCTACCGGATCGTCTATCCTGCACACCTTGTCAATGAATTCAATTCCGAATACCACCACAAAGGCTGCTATGAGTCCGATAAAAAACGCGCCCGCCGGGCTGACCATATCGCAGCCGGCTGTGATTGCCACCAGGCCGGCCAGGGAACCGTTCAATGTCATGGAGATATCCGGTTTTCCATAGCGGAGCCAGGTGATAATCATGGTGGCCACGGTGGCGGTGGCCGCCGCCAGGTTGGTGGTCACAAAGATATTGCCGGCGGAATATACAGCCGCGTCACTGTCCATGGCAACCGTGGAACAGCCGTTAAAACCAAACCAGCAGAACCACAGGATGAACACGCCCAGGGCTCCCAGGGTGAGGCTGTGGCCCAGAATCGCGTTGGGCTTTCCATCCTCTTTATACTTTCCGATACGCGGTCCCAGTACCCTGGCACCAATCAGGGCCGCAACCCCGCCGCACATATGGACGGCAGTGGAGCCAGCGAAATCGTGAAATCCCATCCGGGCCAGCCATCCGCCGCCCCAAATCCAGTGTCCCGACACGGGATAGACCACGGCGCTGATAACGGCGCTGTAGATACAGTAGGAAATGAACTTGGTGCGCTCTGCCATGGCTCCTGACATGATGGTTGCCGCCGTGGCGCAGAACACAGTCTGGAAAATCAGGTAGGCGGGAAGGGGAACGCCTGCCGGAAGGATTCCGGAATAATCTCTCCGCACCAGCGGGTCAAATCCTCCCATAAAGGCCCCGGCCCCTCCGAACATGATGCCGAAGCCTGTAAGCCAGAATAAAGGGGTGCCGATGGCAAAATCCATCAGGTTTTTCATGATAATGT
>JAJQEA010000049.1 GCA_021201905.1 Clostridia bacterium | reverse complement strand
GTATTGGCGTATATGGTCCTCACGCAGAAATGCCTTCTTTTCCAGAAATTCCGTATAGCGACCGTAATACTTGGTCAGCCTGCCATTGTCTATATCGCAGATACGTGTGCATATCCGGTCCAGAAATGCGCGGTCATGTGAGACAACCATAAAGGCATTTTCAATAGTGGAAAGATAACCGCCCAGCCACTCCACATGTTCCCTGTCAAGGAAATTAGTCGGTTCATCCAGGAGAAGGACGTCCGGTTTTTCCAAAAGAAGCTTGGCCAGGATGACCTTGGCTCTCTGGCCTCCGCTCATTTCCTCCAGCGGGCGGGACAATCCTATTGAAACCAGTCCCAGGCCGGAAACCACCTGGGCAATGCGGGTATCAATGTAGTAGAAACCGCTGCGCTCCAGCTGCTCCTGGTAAAGTGACGCCTGGTTCAGGCTGTCCATATTGCAGGATAATGCAGCTTCCTCATAAAGCTGCTTTGTTTTGGCCTCAAGCTCATAGAGGCTGCGAAAAGATAATTTTAAAAACTGCTCCATGGTCATGGCGTGATTGGTACAGGCATACTGGTCCAGATAACCAATGGTAATGCCCGGCTGCCAGATGACGCGGCCTGAATCAGGAATGACCTGTTCCGTACAAATCTTGATAAGCGTACTCTTGCCGGTTCCGTTCTGGCCCACAATCCCCATATGTTCCCCGCGGTTCAGGGAAAGCGCGGAATCACTGTAAAGACGGCTGTCCCCGTAAGAGTGGGAAAGTCCTGTTATTTCTAATAAACTCATAATTGTAACACTCCTTTTATGTTTGATGGTGCTGCGCTGCATTGTAATGCACGGATGGGCGGCGGATGCTATATGGGAGGAAAACGTGTCTTTGTAACCGGGACAAAAAAGGCAGAAGGTGGATGCCAATTACGCACCTGCCTTCTGCCATATTACAAAATCATAAAGATTTCCTCACATTACAAAAGGCCATGGACAAAACATTGTCCACAGCCTTTATGCACGGATAACCGCGGGAAAAAAGAGCAATCAAACAAGGGGCAGCCTACACTGCTGCCTCCGGTCCATTACTCATTTTCCCGATGAAATCACAAAAACGCATAAAATGCGCCGTACTCTGTACAATGTTTCATCGGTATGAATTGTACAGAGCTCTCTTTCCTCCGAGGTTGATTTAATATATAAAAGCCCATATTGCCTCTCCTTCATTACAATGGGGCAACTATATCACAGCAATCTGCATTTGTCAAATTTTTTTGCCCGGGACCCCGGTTTCGCATTTTGTATCACGTATTCTATGGATGTAGATAAATAAACCGAAGCAGACAGGAGGCAGATAATTATGATGGCAAAGAGGATTAAAAAGGCAGCTATATTGGCATGTGCGGGTTTCGTGGCCCTTTCTCTGCCGGGGGTGGGCAGCACGGCGCTGGGAGCACCTTCCAACAGGGAAACGAGGGTTCAGGGGAAACGTGGGGGCGTGTGTTCCTCAGCGCAGGTCCCAGGATTTCCCTTTCCTATGACAGGGAAGGAGAGGTCCTGGAGGCAAAAGGAATGAATCAGGACGGACAAAAGTTATTGGAGGGGGCAGGGAAATTTGCCGGTGTGGACTGTGATACAGCTGTCCGGAGGCTGGTAAAGCGCATGGATGAGAAAGGATGGTTCCACGGAGACAGAAATGAGAAGGAGTTGGTCATTGAGTCGGAAAAAGGGTCTGTTTATCCTAAAGCTGACTTCATGAAAGAGATAGAAGAGGCTGCATGGGAAGCGGTAAACAAAAAGGGCCTTGATATCACCATAACACTTAAGGATAACGGAAAGCAGTCAGACCAGTTATATATAGGGAAGAAAGAAGCGAAACGGATCGCAATAAAGGAATTAGGGCTGAAGGAAAATGAACTGTCTTACAAGGGATGTGACTTGGATGATGGCGTTTATGAATTGAGGTTTCTGGTGAATGGAAGGAAACTTGAGGTGGATGTAAATGCCGTTACCGGCAAGATTTCGGAAGTGGACTGGGACAATGATGCGGGAGCCTGGGATGATGATGACCGCTTTGATGATGACCGTTTTGATGACGATGACCGCGATGATGACGATGACCGTGATGATGACGATGACCGTGATTATGACAATGACCATGATGATGACGATGACCGTGCTCACGGCGATGACCGGCACCATGATGACGACAATGACTACGATGATTGATGGGAAGTATGATTGTCATTTTTAGGCAAAACAAAGACGTCAGGGCATAATGAGAGTTGCTGATGATAAGTAAAATACGGAAGGATAATGATGATGAAAGTTGAGAAAAGCTTATGAAGGTCTATGAAAAGCTTATAAAAGCTTATGAAAAGTTTATGAAAGCCTATGAAATCTTATGAAACATATGAAATCTCAGGAAAGCCCATAAAAGCTGCCGGTAAACAATGATTACGGATGCCGGGAAAAGCAGCGGAGCAGTGTTGATTACAGATACCATGGCAGCCGAATCTTAAATCATATTTTCCGGGAATTAAGATAAGGTTTGGAATGTATCAGCAAGCGATAGGATATCGGAAGAAAAGTAATAGGATATCAGAAGAAAAGTGATAGGATATCGGAAGGAAAGCGGAAGGATTTTGCAAGGGAATGTACGGTGGACCCTCATGGGCTTTATACCTGCGTTCCCTTGCATATTTTGTTTATAATCCAGGAACAGAAACCGCGGAGGGACTGGCGGGTACAGGAACCAGGCGGTTTCAGGCAAATATATTATAAAAAACATTCAAACATACAGGAGACTTTTCAAGTACTTTTTTCAAGTTTTGTATTGACGGCATAAGCATTTCCTAGTATTATGATTATAAGTAGAATTGAGCTATATAAAGA
>JAJQEA010000106.1:13319-27337 GCA_021201905.1 Clostridia bacterium | reverse complement strand
TGCCGATATATTTTCCGCGGCGCAGAACAGAACATCGGTCCGCCACCGCCTTGATTTCATCCAGCTTGTGGGTAATGAAAAGAATGGACTTGCCCTCCGCCACCAGACTGCCCATGAGCTCCATGAGCTCGTCGATTTCCTGGGGTGTCAGGACCGCTGTTGGCTCGTCAAATATCATGATTTCATTGTCCCGGTAGAGCATTTTAAGTATCTCCACCCGCTGCTGCATTCCCACCGTAATATCCTGAATCAGCGCGTCCGGGTCAATGTACAGGCCGTAGCGCTCGCTGAGCTCCACCACCTTCTTCCTGGCATTGTCCATTTTCAGGAAGCCGCGGCTGACCGTCTCCATCCCCAGTACAATGTTCTGGAGCACGGTAAAATTGTGTACCAGCTTGAAATGCTGGTGCACCATACCGATTCCCAGTGCATTGGCGTCCAGAGGCCCCTTTATCTTCACTTCCCGGCCCCTGACCTTTATGATTCCCTTTTCCGGCTGGTAAAGGCCGAACAGAACGCTCATCAGCGTGGATTTCCCGGCACCGTTCTCGCCTAACAGTGCGTGGATTTCCCCTTTTTTTCAGCTGGAGGGTGATGTTGTCGTTGGCAATAATACCGGGAAATTCTTTTGTAATGCCTAACATCTCTATAATGTAATCATCCATACGGTTCCCCCTCATATAAAACCGTCCCGGCAGCATATGCCAGCTGCCCCACCGCCCGGCGGGATGAGGCGTGCCGGTATAACAGCAGGGTGCCGGACATGCCGGCACCCTGTGTGTCATGACTATCTGCCGCAGGTCATTTCAGGCCCTTGTACAGCCCGTATTTTCTGCCAGTCCCTATTCCACAAAGGTAACCTTTGTATTGGTCAAATCAGTCAAATCCTTTGTGGGGTCATTATTATCCGCCGAGAACTGCACCAGCGTAATCTCTCCGTCGGCCAGCTTCTTGTAGATGGCGTCGTACTGCTCCTGGGAAAACTTCTCAAACTTGGAGGTATCCATGGGGAGTCCCACGCCGTTGTTGGCAACGGTAAACACGGATGTCTTGCCTCCCGGGAAGCTGCCGTCATAGAAATCCTTTACCCCGTCGTACACGGAGTTGGAAAGAAGCTTCATGGCAGAGGTGATGACTGTCTCGGATTCAGCGCTCTGGTCCACGTCCACGCCGATTACCTTTGCATTCTTTTCCTGGGCGGCCGCCATCACGGAATTGCCCACTGCGCCACCGCATCCGAAGATTACCTCTGTGCCGTTCTGGTACCAGGAAGCCGCCATGGACTGTGCCTCCGGCGTGGCTGAAAACGCGCCCGTGTAATTATACATGATTTCCAGGCCCGTGACCGAATCCTCCTCAGCCGCAAACTCCGCACCCTGGACAAAACCATAACCAAAGCGGATAACTGCCGGCACTGCCATGCCTCCCATAAATCCCAGCTTCGTATATCCGTCCTTCACAGCCGCATAGTCTGCCAGGAAACCGGCCTGGTCCTCCTGGAACAGGATGGGCATTACATTATCATTTGTCTTATAATTGTAATCCGCGTCATGGGGCTCCCCGTCCAGCAGGATGAAGTGCACATCCGGGTACTTGTCCTGAGCCATGTAAATGGGCTCCTCAAACAGGAAGCTGGGACACACGACCAGCTTGGCGCCGCCCTCAATGGCCAGGCCGATGGTTTCCAGATAGGAATCCGTAGTGCCTTCCTGGGGCTGGTAATATTTATAGGAGATGCTGTTCTCCTCCGCATACTTCTTAAGGCCCTCCCATGCGCCCTGGTTAAAGGACTTATCGTCTATGGTCCCCAAATCGGTGACCAGGGCAAGCTCATAGCCTTCCGCGCCTCCCTTGGACGAGGCTGTCTTTGCGGCATCCTCTGCCTTGGACTCTTCCTTTGCTTCCGGTTTGCTCTCTGAAGCCGGAGCCTCTGTCTGCGCGGGGGCCGCCTTGGTGTCTGTTCCTGATGAGCCTGAGCAGGCTGTCAGGGAACCAGCCATGACCGCTGCCAGGGCAAGTGCCAGTATCCTTTTTTTCATAAGCATGATTCCTCCTCTTCAAATATGGTTGTGTAACATCTAAGTACAACTCTAACTTATCATAAATTACAATTTATTACAACCTTTTCGTCATATTTTTGTCAAATACGTCAAAAAGCCTGACAGTTGCCTACAAGTCAAACAGGGATAACTGATTGGATTTCGGCAGGTCCTTGAGCAGCCCCAGATCCGACATAAGGGAGCAAAGGGTTCCGTTTACCTTAGAACGGTTGCTGAAATCCTCGATGGACAGGAACGGTCCGTCCTTGACCGCATCCACCACGGCATCGGCCGCCTTTTCACCCAGGCCGTCGATGCTACTGAGGGAGGGCATCAGCTTGCCGTCTATGATTTGGAAATGCCGCGCCTTGGCCCGGTAGATGTCAAGGGGGGTGAAGTCAAGGCCCCTTGCATACATTTCCTGGACAATACGCATGTCCCTCAGGGTATCCTGCTCCTTCTTGGACAGGGTATCCGCCCTTTTCTTATAGTCCGCCAGATAGTATTCCAGCTTATCTCTTCCCTGGCACATGATTTCATAGGAAAACGCGCTGGCACGGATGCTGAAAAACGCGGCGTAATAGGCCAGGGGATAGAATATCTTACAGTAGGCAATTCGCCATGCCATCATAACGTAGGCAGCCGCATGGGCCTTTGGGAACATGTACTTGATTTTTTTACAGGACCAGATATACCAGTCCGGCACGCCGTGGGCCTTCATCTCCTCCTCCCACTCCGGCTTTAATCCCTTTCCCTTTCGCACACTCTCCATGATGGTGAAGGAAAGGCCCTGCTCCAGCCCCTGGGCGATCAGGTAAACCATGATGTCGTCACGGGTACAGATGGCTGTCTGAATGGTGGCCTTTCCCTCCTGAATCAGGGTCTGGGCATTGCCCAGCCACACATCCATACCATGGGCCAGACCCGCGATACGCACCAGGTCGGAGAAGTACTTTGGCTTGGTGTCAAGAAGCATCTGCATGGCAAAGTCCGTACCGAACTCAGGTACGCCCAGGGCGCCCAGGGGACAGCCGCCGATATCATCCGGCATGATTCCAAGGGCAGACGTGTCCTGGAACAGGCTCATGACCTCCCGGCTGTCCAGCGGTATGTCCTTTACGGGATCAATGCCGATCAGGTCCTGAAGCATACGGATCATGGCGGGATCATCGTGTCCCAGTATATCCAGCTTCAGCAGGTTGTGGTCAATGGAATGGTAGTCAAAATGGGTGGTGACCGTGGAGGTGGTCATATCGTTAGCAGGGTGCTGCACCGGGGTAAAGGAATAGATTTCCTCACCCAGGGGAAGCACGATGATGCCTCCTGGGTGCTGTCCCGTTGTCCTTCTCACGCCCACGCAGCCCTGCACGATACGGTTAATCTCACAGTTTCGCTTCCTGGTTCCCCTTTCCTCGTAATATTTCTTCACATATCCAAAGGCCGTCTTGTCCGCCAGGGTGCCGATGGTGCCCGCGCGGAAGGTCTGGCCCTTTCCAAAGATAACCTCCGTATAATCATGGGCCTTACTCTGGTATTCACCGGAGAAGTTAAGGTCGATATCCGGCTCCTTGTCTCCCTTAAATCCAAGGAAGGTCTCAAAGGGGATGTCGAACCCGTCCTTTTCCAACGGGGTACCGCACACAGGGCATTCCTTGTCCGGCATATCATATCCCGCCATACCGGAGAACTGCTTCACTTCTTCGGAATCAAAATCATAGTAACGGCACTTTGGGCAGTGGTAATGGGGGCTCAGCGGGTTTACCTCCGTGATACCGGACATGGTGGCCACAAAGGAGGAGCCTACGGAACCACGGGAGCCCACCAGGTATCCGTCCTCATTGGACTTCCACACCAGTTTCTGGGCAATGATGTACATAACCGCGAATCCGTTGGTGATGATGGAGTGCAGCTCCCTTTCCAGGCGGTCCACTACGATTTTAGGCAGGTCCTCCCCGTACATTTCATGGGCCCTGTCATAGCATATCTTGGTCAGCGTCTTATCGGAATCCTCGATGACAGGAGGACACTTATCCGGCCGCACCGGGGCAATCTTCTCACACATGTCGGCAATCTTCCTGGTATTGGTGACCACCACCTCATGGGCCTTATCCGGTCCCAGGTAGGAAAATTCCTCCAGCATCTCCTCTGTTGTCCTCAGATACAGGGGGGCCTGGTCGTCCGAATCCTTAAATCCCTGGCCTGCCATGATGATTCTGCGGTATACCTCGTCCTGGGGGTCCAGGAAGTGGACGTCGCAGGTGGCGCAGACCAGCTTGTTAAACTGCATTCCCAGCTCCACTATCTTTTTATTTATATCAATCAAATCCTCCTGGGATTTAACCGTGCTCTTCTCGTCACGGAGCATAAAAGCGTTGTTACCCAGTGGCTGGATTTCCAGGTAATCATAGAAATTCACAAGCCTGGCAATCTCCGTATCCGGGGCCCCGCGAAGCAGGGCCTGGTACAATTCCCCGGCCTCGCAGGCCGATCCGATGATCAGTCCCTCCCTGTATTTCTCCAGCAGGCTCTTGGGAATCCTGGGCCTTCTGGCATAGTACTCCAGGTGGGACCAGCTCACCAGACGGTACATGTTTACACGGCCGATGTCGTTCTTGGCCAAAATGATAACATGGTGGGTGGGCAGCTTGCGTATGGTGTCCGTGTCCATGGTGCTGAGTCCATTGAGCTGGTTCAAATCATTTACATCCCGGTCCCGCAGCATCTTCACAAAGGCCGCGAATATCTCCGCCGTGGCTCCCGCGTCGTCCACCGCCCTGTGGTGGTTCTGGAGCGAAATATTCAGGGCCTTGGCAACGGTGTCCAGCTTAAAACGGTTGAGACTTGGCAGAAGAAGCCTGGCCATGGCAACGGTGTCCAGCACCGTGGGGTTGAAGGGCAGCTCCAGTTCCTCCGCAAAATGGTCTATAAATCCCACATCGAAGCTTGCATTGTGGGCTACAAGGACCGCGTCCCCCACAAACTCCAGAAATTGCGGCAGAATCACGTCGATTTTTGGGTAGGGAAGCACCATGGAATCGTTGATGCCTGTCAGCTTCTCTATGTCAAAGGGGATGGGCACATCCGGATTCACAAAGGAGGAGAATTTATCTGTAATCCTGCCGTCGCCCACCTTCACCGCGCCAATTTCAATAATTTTGTTCTTTTTCGGGCTGAAGCCCGTTGTCTCGATATCGAATACCACAAAGGTATCCTGAAAATCCTGGCCCCTGGAATTCTCCACCAGCTGTTTTGTATCGTCCACCAGGTATCCCTCCACCCCGTAGAGGATTTTAAAGGTATCCCCCTTGTCCAGGGCATGGTTGGCATCCGGGAAGGCCTGGACACAGCCATGGTCCGTCACAGCCACGGCAGGCATGCCCCACTGCTTGGCCCTCTTGATGATGCCTTTTACCTCGGATACGCCGTCCATATCGCTCATCTTGGTGTGGCAGTGCAGCTCCACACGCTTTTCCAGGCTGGAATCCATGCGCTTGCTGGTAAAATCGTCCGCTTTCTTGATACCCACAATGGATCCAAGGGTCAGCTCGCCGTCAAACTTATCGATGGTGGTGACACCCTTCACCTTTATGAACATGCCCGGATTGATGGCGGATTTCACCTCGTCGAATATCTCGGGACGGATAAACATTTTTACCGTAATGGTGTCCGTAAAATCAGACACATCAAAGGTAAGAATGAATTTGCCGCTTCGAAGCTCCCTGTTCTCGCAGGTCAGCACCTTTCCTCTCAGGGTAACCTCACCGATTTCCCCGTCGATCTTTTCAATCTCCATGGGCTCGTCCTCAAAGTCCCGTCCGTAGATCACATCCGGGTTGTTGGAACGCTTGACCGAATACTTCTTGTCGTCGCCAAAGCCGCTGTCCTTGTCCCTTCCCCAGCCCTTGCGTCCTTTGTTAAGCTGTGGCTTATCTCCCTTAAAGCCCTGCTTCTGGCCGTTGTTCTGGCCGGGTTGGCCCGGCTGTCCCGTTTGTCCGGATCCGGACTGGGCCGCACTGCCGGAGGAGCCGGGCGCGCCTGAATAGCCGCCGTTATCTCCCGGGGCTCCCATGTCTCCGGAAGCCGCCTGGGCCATGAGGGCATCCCACGGAGCGCCCTCCGGTCCCTGGCCGGCTTCCAAATAGGTATCCTGGCCTGGCTTGCCGCCATTTCCCGCCAACAGCTCCTGGCCTTCCAGTCCCTGGGTGGAGAAGGAGGCTCCCATTGCTTCCAGCTCTTCCTTGTGGTTCTGCCAGTATATGGCCTGGGCCTCCCGCTCCATCTTTAGCTCAATCTGTTTTCTGCGGTCGCTGCCCTGGGGCTCCACATAGGCAAAGCGCACCTCCACAGGCAGGCCGCACCGCTCTGCAAAAACCTTCTCGATGACGCGCTTCAACTCCCCCGTCCTGTCCCGGTTCACCATGGTGTCCTCCACGGTCAAAACCATGATATCCTCCTTCTCAAAGGTAATCCGGGCCTTGCGGAACATGGTGTACTCGATGATGCTGTAATTTTTGAGTTCCAGAAGAAGGCTGTCCTTGTATACATCCAAAAGCTTTTTGGGCGTATACTGGTCTGACAGCCTGTATTTTTCCTGAATCTTGATGGCCACCTGCTTATCCGGGAACAGCTGCTCTCTGATTCCCCGCTCCAGGTCGTATATATTCTGTTTATGTATCAGCCTTGCGCTCTTCAGATAAATGCGGATAGAGCTTCTATCCCTGGTGGTGGTCACCTTCTCCACCTGGGCCAGGCCTAAAAGCTCCTTCAGAGATTCCGCTATATTGAGGGTTGGAAATACTTCCAGAAAATTCTTTGCCATATATCCGTCTTCCTTCTATGGTCTTCCTTCTATACTTCGCGATCCCGTTTCATGGCCAGCAGTTCTTCCCGCAGTACTGCCAGAAGCTGGGACTCAGGCACCTTGCGGATGATCTCGCCTTTTCGTATCAGCAGGCCTTCGCCCACGCCGCCTGCGATGCCGATGTCCGCCTCCCTGGCCTCGCCGGGTCCGTTGACAACACAGCCCATGACAGCCACCTTCACATCCAGATCGTCAAACTCCGTCACCATGTTCTCCACCTGGTTTGCCAGGCCGATCAGATCAATCCGCGTGCGCCCGCAGGTGGGACAGGACACCACCTCAATGCCGCCCTTTCTCAGTCCCAGGGTCCGCAGAATCAGCTTGGCGCTCTTTATCTCCTCCACCGGATCTCCGGTCAGGGACACGCGGATGGTATCCCCGATTCCCTCATGCAGAATGATACCCAGTCCCACAGAGGACTTGATGTTGCCGGACATCAGGGTGCCGGACTCCGTGATACCCACATGGAGAGGATAATGGGTCTGTATGGCAATCAGCTCATGGGCCTTTACGCACATGAGCACATCCGAGGATTTGATGCTGATGACCAGATTGTCATATCCCATATCCTCGATGAGCTTCACCTTATCCAGCGCGCTCTCCACAATGCCTTCCGCCGTGACGCCCCCATATTTTTCCAGCAGCGGTTTTTCCAGGGAACCGCTGTTGACACCCACACGGATGGGCACCCCGTATTCCCTTGCACGGTCCACCACTGCCTGCACCTTGTTGCGGTCGCCGATGTTGCCGGGATTGATACGGATTTTGTCCGCACCGTTCTCCATGGCGGCAATGGCCAGACGGTAATCAAAGTGGATGTCTGCCACCAGCGGAATATGAATTTCCTTTTTGATGTCTGCCAGCGCAGAGGCGGCTTCCATGGTAGGCACCGCCACGCGTATAATGTCGCAGCCGGCCTGCTCCAGCCTGCGTATCTGAGCCACCGTGGCCCGCACATCCTCTGTCTTTGTATTGCACATGGACTGAATCAGGACAGGGTTTCCCCCGCCGATGACCCGGTTCCCAATCTGAATCACTTTTGTATCTTTCCTGGTCATATATACCTCTCTTTTCTGATGAGACATAGCACTAAAATAATTTCCGCACATCGTTAAACAGGATAAGCACCATAAGGGCCAGAAGGACCATCATTCCCGCCATGTGGACCATGCCCTCCTTTTCTTTGTCTATTGGCTTTCCCCTTACTGCCTCGATGATGAGAAACACAAGACGTCCGCCGTCCAGAGCCGGAATGGGAAGCAGGTTCATAACGCCCAGGTTGGCGCTCAAGAGTATGGTAAAATTAATCAGCATGAGCACCACAGCCGACAGGCCATAGGGCGCCGTTTCATCCACCGTGGTGTCAATGGCGTTTACAATCCCCACCGGGCCGCTGATATCGTTGACAGACACCATACCGTGGAACATCATGTAAAGGGTGTCAAACACATAGTGAATCCAGTACTGTACCTCGTAGGCGCTGTGCGCCAGAAGCTGCCCTATGTTCTCCACCATATTGGGAACCGGGTTAAACTGGACCCCTATCATATACTGGTTGTTCTCCGCGGAAAAGACAGGCGCAAGCTCCGTGCCGAAACGTTCCGTCCCTCCCCCTTCCTCCGTTCTCTCCCAAGCGACCTTAAGGGATTTCTGGGGATGGGTGAACAGGTACCAGTTAATATCCCTGTAGGAATGGACCCTTCTACCGTTAATGGATGTAATCACATCGCCGGCCTCCATCCCGGCAGCCTGGGCCGGATATCCGTCCACAACCCCTGCCAAGCGGGTGGTGTCATACCCTGTAGTGCCGATGAGCACCATGGAAAGGCCGAAGGCCAGGATAAAATTAAACACGGGCCCGGCTGCCACCACGGAAATCCTGGCCCATACGGACTTGTTGTTAAACGCGCTTTCATCTGTGAGCCCCTCGTCTTCCCCCAGCATCATGCAGGAGCCGCCAAAGGGCAGTATCTTAAAGGAATACCGGGTGCCGCCTTTTTCAAAGCTGAACAGCCTTGGCCCCATGCCAAGGGAAAATTCAATGACACCTATCCCATTTAACTTTGCAAACAAAAAATGGCCGAATTCGTGAATCATAATAATGATTCCCAGCATCAGCATCGCAATAATCAAGCTCATCCGGCTCTCACCTGTCCATCCGGCGCACCGCCGCTCATGTTTATGCCCGGCGTGTGCCTCCTTTCTGTCTTAATTCCATTTTGATTTTATATAGTCGTATGTTTCCTGTTCTGCCTCCAGAATCTGCGCCACATCCGGAGAGTTCTTCACACAGTGATGCTCCATGGCTCCCTCAATCATATCCACAATGGTGAGGTAGCTGATTTTTCTCTCAAGGAACATGGCAACCGCCATCTCATTGGCCGCGTTGAACACCGTGGGCAGGGTGCCTCCCCTGCGTCCCGCCTCATAGGCCAGCTTAAGGCCCCTGAACGTCTCCATATCCGGCACCTCAAAGGCAATCCGGGCAAGCTTCGTGAAATCCAGCCGGTCTCCCGGAAGGAAACGGCGCTCCGGATAATAGAGCGCATACTGGATGGGCAGCTTCATATCGGGTGTACCTAACTGGGCTATGACGGCCCCGTCCTCAAACTCAACCATGGAGTGGATGATGCTGGCCGGCTGTACCACCACCTGAACCTGGTCCATCTCCACCCCGAACAGCCAGTGGGCCTCCATGACCTCCAGCCCCTTGTTGACCATGGTGGAGGAGTCTATGGTGATTTTATGCCCCATGGACCAGTTGGGATGCTTTAAGGCGTCCTCCAGCCGGACCTGTTCCAGCTGCTCCCTGGTAAATCCCCGGAAGGGACCGCCGGAGGCCGTGAGCAGTATCTTGTGAAGAGGATTGCCGGCCGCTCCCTGCAGGCACTGGAAGATGGCGGAGTGCTCCGAATCCACTGGCAGCAGCTTCACGCCCTTTTCCCTGGCAAGAGGCATGATGATATGACCGGCCGTCACCAGGGTCTCCTTGTTGGCCAGAGCAATATCCTTCCCGGCTTCCATGGCCGCAATGGTGGGACGAATTCCAATCATACCCACCACGGCCGTTACCACCAGATCCGCTTCCGGAGACGTGGCCGCCTCCATCAGTCCCTCCATACCGCTTACCACCTTCACATCCAGGTCAGCCACAGCGGCCCGCAGTTCCTTTGCCTTCTCTTCATCCCAGAGATAGGCCAGCCCGGGCTTAAACTCACGGATTTGTTCCTCCATCCGCTTAACATTGCCGCCGGCGGCAAGGGCTGTCACCTGAATATCCTTATTGTATCTTACCACTTCCAATGTCTGGGTGCCGATGGAGCCCGTGGAACCCAGAACTGCAATCTTCTTCATCATAACTTATATTCTCCCTATCCTGAAGAAATACTCAAAAAGCCCATCCTTATTTTAAAAATGTGAGGGCAAAATAAATGGCCGGGGCCGTGAATATCATACTGTCAAACCGGTCCAGGATGCCTCCGTGGCCCGGAATCAGATGGCCGTAGTCCTTTATGTTGTGGTTTCTCTTAATCGCGGACGCAGCCAAATCCCCAATCTGGGAAATAACCGCCGCAATGGCGCAGGCAATGGCGCAGGCCGCCTGGGGATTATCAAGCTCCGCCATTCTGCCTCCGAAAAGGGACGCATAGACAAAGCCCAGAAGGGCCGCTCCGGCCACGCCTCCCACAGCCCCCTCAATGGATTTCTTGGGGCTCAGGACAGGGGCCAGCTTATGCCTGCCCAAAAGCATGCCTGTACAGTAGGCAAAGGTATCGCAGCCCCAGGAGCTTAAAAATATAAGCCACACCAGGTATGCCCCGTCGCTCATAACCCTTGTCTGATACAGAAAAGACAGCATGATGGGCACATAGCATACGCCAAAGAACGCGCCCGTCACCTCCTCTGTCTTATACTCAGGGAAGGTAAACACATAAAGGGCCATCATCGCCATCAGGCAGGCGATAATCATAAGCGTCACATAGCGCTGACCCTCAAACCACAATAGTCCGTAATAGGAGCAGGCCGTCACATAGCCCACAACAGACAGGGAACGCCGCTGCATTCCCAGAGCCCTGTAAAGCTCAAACAAACCAATGATGGATATAAGGGCCATAACGGCATATAGCAAAATACCTCCCTGCCCAACAATGACGATGGACAGAAGCACCAGTATGATACCGCTGATTAACCGGGTCGTAAACATGGCCTTCTCCTTTCCCTCTCCTTACTTTACAGCGCCGAATCGCCGCTCTCTCTTATTATACTGCACAATGGCTTTTTCTAATTCCTCCTGGCCGAAATCCGGCCAAAGACAATCCGTCACCACGATTTCCGTGTAGGCCAGCTGCCACAGCAGGTAATTGGATAGCCTCAGTTCTCCGCTTGTGCGGATTAAAAGGTCCGGATCCGGCATTCCCGCCGTGTCCAGATAGGATGTAAACAGCGCCTCGTCCACCTGGTCCGGGTCCGCCTTTCCAAGGGCGCAGTCCCTGGCCAGTCTGGCAGCCGCCCTGCGTATCTCGTCCCTGCCTCCGTAATTCACTGCTATGACAAAGGTCAGCCCTGTGTTGTCCCGTGTCTCTGACTCCAGCCGGTTGATGCCCTCTATGATATCCCTGTCAAAGCGGCTTCTGTCGCCAATCATCTTTACACGTACGTTATTGGCGGACGCGATCTTTAAAAGCCGCACCATATAGTAGCGGAACAGCTGCATCAGCGCCCCCACCTCCTCCGCGGAACGTTTCCAGTTCTCGGTGGAGAAACCGTAGACAGCCAGATACCTGATTCCCATTTTGGCCGCTATCTCAACGGTTTTTTCCACGGTGACACAGCCTTCCTTGTGTCCCATGGTGCGGGGAAGTCCCCGTTTCTTGGCCCAGCGGCCATTACCGTCCAGTATCAGGGCCACATGCTCCGGTATAATCATATCTTTATCTAATGCCATTCTTTCTCTGCCTTTCTTGTCTGAATGTATCTTACCCGTTTCCAAAATAAAGAAACAATAAGAGGCAGGAGTCCCTCCTGCCTCCCATATTCATTTATCACGGATTATACGGTCATGATTTCCTTGGTCTTTTCTTCCACTGCCTTGTCAACCTTCTCCGCCATCTTATCCGTAAGCTTCTGCATCTTCTCTGTCATCTCGGTCAGATCATCCTCAGAAATTTCCCCTGCCTTCTCTGCTTTCTTAAAAGCCTCGTTTGCATCACGGCGGATATTGCGCAGGGCTACCTTCGCGTTGTCGCCCTTTTTCTTAACATCCTTGGAAACTTCCTTTCTGCGCTCCTCCGTCATCTCCGGGAACACCAGACGGATACAGTTTCCGTCGTTTGTGGGGTTGATGCCCAGCTCAGACGTGAGGATGGCCTTCTCAATGGGCTTAAGCAGGCTCTTCTCCCAGGGCTGAATCACAATCATGCGGGCTTCCGGAACAGAAACATTGCCAACCTGCTGGAGGGGCGTGGGCGTGCCGTAATAGTCCACCTTAATCTTGTCCAGCACATAGGGATTCGCACGTCCTGCGCGGATGGTACCGTAATCAGACAGCAGTACATCCAGTGTCTTATTCATCTTGTCCTCATAAAATTTTAATTCTTCCATAAGCTCCTCCTGTTAATGCAGCCTTCCCTGCTGCTTAATTATGTTCGTTTTATTACGCAGTAACGATGGTTCCGTTAATCCGGCCCTGCATGGCGTCCGCAATCCCGTCCTTCTCATTGAGACTAAACACCGCCATGGGCATCTTATGTTCCATGCACATGATAGACGCTGTTAAATCCACTACAGCCAGCTGCTTGTCAATGACTTCCTGTATGGAAATGGTGTCATACTTCTTCGCCTGTGGGTTCAGCTTGGGATCGCTGTCATACACCCCGTCAATGGCCTTGGCTAACAGGATGCAGTCGGCTTCCATCTCAATGGCCCTGAGGGCAATTCCCGTATCCGTGGAAAAATAGGGGTGGCCTGTCCCGCCTGCAAAGAATACTACCATACCCTTCTCAAAATACTTATTGGCTCTGTCCTTGGAGAACAGCTTTGTCATGGAGCCGCACTCAAAGGGCGTAAGAATCTGTGTCATCATGCCTGCATTCCTGAAAATCTCAGAAACATAAATACAGTTCATAACAGTGGCCAGCATTCCAATCTGGTCCGCCTTGGTCCTGTCAATGGCCTCGCTGGTATGGCCTCTCCAGAAATTACCCCCGCCGATGACGATTCCCACCTGTATACCTGCATCTACAGAGAGTTTTACCTGCCTGGCCACTTCCTTCACCGTGTCCTCGTCAAACCCGGTTTTCTTAGGGCCTGCAAGGGCCTCTCCGCTTAACTTTAAGAATACGCGTTTCATCTTCATAAAGATTTATCTCCTTGCTGCAATATCTGTGGCTATTATAGCATAGTTAGGTCAATTTGCAAAGAAAAAGAAATTATTTATCATTTTTTCCATTTCGTCTAACATTTCATGGCTCTGACCTTTCTTTTTCCGTTTTTTTACCGCCTTCCTCATTTCCATCCCTGTCCTTAAAAAATTCCGCCTTCCTGTTCTCAGCCCTGTTTTCCAGGTCGCTGATCCCCTCCAGGGATGTCCTGTATTTGGATGGCGTGGTGTGGTAAACCTGCTTGAAACTGCTGATAAAAGACCGGCTGTCCGCGAATCCGCATTTCATGGATATCTCTAACAAGGTAAGATCCGTGTGGATCAGCAGCTTATAGGCGTGATACATCCGCGTCCTGGTCAGATGCTTCTTGAATGTGGTGCCCATGCACTTGCGGAATATTCTGGATAAGTGGTCTCTGGATATATGGAATTCCTCTGACAGGCTTTCCAGCGAAATATCCTCGCTGTAATGTTCATCTATGTAATCCGTTAGGCTTTTACATCTCTCCTTATATTTCTCCGACCAGATCTGTGTGTCAAAGGAATCCTGGAAGCAGCAGGTAAACAGCGTGTACGCTATTTCACATACAACTGCGTTGACGGCAAGCTGCGCATATGGCTTATCCACCCTGTTTATGAATATGCCGTATAGTTTTTCAAGCAGTTCCTTAAGCGTATCATACTCGGGGGGGGGGGGGGGGGGGGGGGGGTGGGGGGGGGGGGGGGGGGGGGGGGGGGG
>JAJQEA010000106.1:0-13309 GCA_021201905.1 Clostridia bacterium | reverse complement strand
ATGCGTTGAAGCCTACGTTTGCTTATTGCTTATACACCCTGTTTATTTAAATCGACTTTATTTTTTTAATCACTTCCCTAACCTTAAAAAACTTACCCCCCCCCCCCGGTCCGGGCCAGTTCAAAATAAATACGGTCCGATTTTGAAAAACAGCGCAGAAACTCCTCCGGAAATATGATGTTCATTGCTTCGCACGCCTGGGGCCTGTGGTCAATCTGGCAGCTGTGGTAATCTCCTATATTAATCAGTACCACATCCCCCTTGTGGGCTGTAAAATGCTTCCCGTTCACGGTGTAGAGCACTTCACCGTCCAATACCATGGTAAGCTCCAGTCCCTGATGCCAGTGCCTCGACACCTTTCCTATCCTGTTTTCCGAAAAAAGATAGGTCCACGCCAGAGCGCCCTCCGATACCTTGATGATTTCCTGGAAATTCCCCATAGTTACGTTTCCTTTCCTCAACAGTTCAAAACTGTTACCTTTATAATTCATTATAATTGTTTAAATGTCCTAAGTCCAACAGAAAATGTCGTGTTTTTGATATAAATATAGTCAGCTTTGTAATGATGCGGGGCCTGTTTTCTTGTAATATATAGACAAGCAGGCAGCTCAGTCCAACCATATATCCATATCAAGAAAGGATGTGCATTCAATGAAACAAAAAGGACGGACCGGGGACCGTTTCCTCTTTCTCCTTCCCACTTCCCTTGTATTGCTGCTAATTATCGTGATACCCTTCCTGCTCAGCTTTTATCTGTCTCTGACAAGCTGGAACGGCGTCTCGCCCAGGCTGGAATTCGTGGGTCTTGAAAACTTCAAAGAGATACTGACCAAGCCCGGTTTCTTCTCTTCCCTGTCTTTCACATGCCGGATTTCTGTCGTTGTGGTAATCCTGGTCAATACCATCGGAGTCCTCCTTGCCGCCCTTCTCACCAACGGGCTGAAGGGCAGCAGCTTTTTCCGGGCCGGTTATTATCTGCCCGGTACCATGGGCGGCATCGTGGTGGGTTTTATATGGCAGTTCATCTTAATACAGGGATTTCCCGCCATAGGCCAGGCCTTCCATATCCCCTTTTTCAACCAACAGTGGCTGGGGACCACAGCAACCGCATTCTGGGGGATCGTATTGGTTTATTGCTGGCAGTCCATCGGCTTTGTCATGATTATCATGATTGCCGCACTGACCAGCGTTCCGAAGGATTACACAGAGGCCGCGGTGGTGGATGGGGCGGCTATTGGAGGATCTTCCTTCAGATTAAGCTTCCCTCCTGCCTTCCCTACCTGTCTACCTGCCTGTTCTGGACCGTGTCGTCGGCCTTTAAGATGTTTGACCTCAGCATGTCCCTGACCAGGGGCGGCCCCTTTGGCTCCACCACGTCCCTGTCCCAGCTCATTTACCAGGACGCCTTTACCGGAAACCGTTACGGCTTTGCCACCGCTGAAGCCCTGGTACTGTTCATCATCGTATTTGGAATCACCACCATCCAGAACCGGATGATGGACAAACAAAAATAACGTAAGGAGGCTATACTGTGAAAACCGGTAAATCTGCCATGACTGCCTGGATGCTCTATTTGCTTATGGTTATTATGCTGTTCCTGTTCCTGGCGCCCTTTGGCATTGTATTCTTCAATTCCCTTAAACCTTTAAACGAGATACTGCTTGACCCCCTCAGCCTGCCGGACCGGCTGCACTTTGAAAATTTCACCCAGGCATGGACCATTTTAAACGTCCCCAAAGCCCTGGGAAATACCGTGCTCATCACGGCTGTATCCGTATTTTTCCTGGTATTCCTCACTGCCATGTCCTCCTACTGGATATCACGCCACCATGATACCTGGTCCAGGCTGATGGAAAAGATTATCATCGGTTCAGCCCTGATTCCATTTTCCACCCTGATGCTTCCTCTGATTATGGTGCTGCGAAAAGGCGGCATGATAAATACATACACAGGCGGAATCCTGACTTACGTGGGCATTGGTTTTCCGCTGGCCTACCTGATTATGAAAGGGGCCGCCATGGGTATACCGCTGGAGATGGATGAGGCTGCCATGATGGACGGGTGCAGACCGTCCCAGACTTTTTTCAGGGTCATCTTCCCTCTCATGAAGCCCATGGTAGCCACCGTCGTTATATCTGATGTGTTCTGGATCTGGAATGAGTTCCAGATTGCACTGATACTCTTAAATACCCAGAAGCTGCAAACGCTGCAGCTTGCCATCAATTCCATGTTCGGGGCCTATTCCACCAAATGGGACATTGCCCTGCCCGGACTCATTATCAGCGTAGTCCCAATCATCATCGTATTTCTATTGCTGCAAAAACATATCATCGCCGGAATGATTAACGGCGCTGTAAAAAGTTAAAGAAAAGGAGACAAACACTATGAAAAAACTTATATGCCTCTCTGTGGCCGCCGCCATGGCCTGTACCATGACTGCCTGTTCCGGCAGTTCTTCCTCCCAGACTTCCCCGTCTTCCCGAAGCCAGGAGGCCGGTGATTCCGGCAGCCAGGAGACCGGAAAACAAGATTCCGGGAAACAGGATTCAGGAAACGCGGTGGACCTTGTGCTCTACAACAATAAGATAGAGACAGTGGACGCCCTGCAAAAGACAGCGGATGCATTTCACCAATCCCATCCTGATATCAGCATAACCATTGAAACCACCCAGTCCGAGCAGTACTCCACCTCCTTAAAGACCCGGTACGCCAGCGGAGAGGCCCCTGATATCTTCATGGTTACGGGAAAGGAGGACATGCTCCTGTGGCTGGATAACCTGGAGGATCTCTCCGACCAGAAGTGAACAGCCGACATGGTGGACATATCCAAAGCCGACATCACCCATGAGGGGCACATATACGGCTTCCCGGTGGGAATCGAGGGGTACGGCTATATGTACCGGGCCGACTTATTCAAACAGGCCGGAATTGAAACAGCGCCCAAAAACCCGGAGGAGCTGAGGGACTGTGCAGGGCGGCTTAAGGATATGGGAGTGACGCCCTTTGTCAACACCTGGGGAGCCTGGTACCAGGCCGGAATGTTCTATATGAACGCGGCCATCGCACAGCAGGAGGATCCCTACGCGTTTATTGAGGGCCTCAATGCGGGCGAAAACCTGATTGAGGGAAACGAGGCCTTCATCCGCCTGTCGGAAATGATAAAGCTGGACTTTGAAAACTGCGACTCTCCTTTGAACACGGACTTCGCGGCCCAGGTATCAAAGTTCGGAAGCGGGACAGCTGCCATGGCCTGCGGCGGCACCTGGAATCAGCCTTCCCTGGATGACGTGGATCCCGGCATGGAGGCCGGCCTTATTCCCATGCCGTTCATGGATAAGGATGAGGACAATGACGTTCTCTATGCCGGCGTCACCACCTACTGGGTCATCAATAAGGATTCTGCGGCAAAGGATGCCGCCAAGGAGTTCTTGAACTGGCTGGTATACGATGAGGAGGGACAGTCCTTCCTGGTGGCGGAGCTTAAGAATATACCTGCATTTTCCAATATCACAGCCGGTACTGACTCCATCGGCCCCCTTGGACAGACCCTGCTCTCCTATCTGGAGGAAGGCAAGGTAAAGGGCATCTATAACTCCCGCTATCCCGCAGGCACCGTACAGGCATTCGGCACCAGCATACAGAAATTTGCAGCCGGAAACATCTCACAGGAACAGCTTTTAAAGGAGCTGCAGGATACCTGGACAAGCAGCAGACGTTGATATAAGGGCTGTGCTGCCTGCCAGAACGCCGTCCCGGCGGCAAAATGAGAGAAATGAGAGGTAACCATGGATATCCAAAGCATTATAAATCAAATGACACTGGAACAGAAAATCAGTCTTTGTACCGGTGCGGACAACTGGCATACCACCGCCATAAAAGAGCTCTCCATACCGTTCCTGACCATGAGCGACGGCACCAGCGGCGTCAGGTTCCAGAAGCCGCGTGGGCTTACTGCCCCGTGCAATCTCTACGATGCAACCGTCAACTTCAGCTTTGACAATGAGGCGGCTCTTGAGAACACTTATGAGGCCACCTGCTACCCTTCCGGTTCCGCCCTTGCATGCAGCTGGTCCCCTGCCCTGGCCCGTGAGATCGGCGCGGCGGTTGCCACGGAATGTAAGGCCCGCGGCATCGGCCTCCTGCTGGGGCCCGGGATGAACATCCGGCGCCACCCGCTCACTGCCCGCAACTTTGAATATTATTCCGAGGACCCATGTCTCTCAGGTGAAATGGCCGCGGGCATGATAACGGGCATCCAGGGAGAAGGCGTGGGCGCCTGTGTCAAGCATTTTGCCTGCAATAACTCAGATACGCGCAGGACGCGTTTAAACTGTATCGTGGAACCCAGGGCCCTTCATGAGATATACCTGGCTGGTTTTGAACAGGCCATAAAGAAGGCCGCGCCGGCTGCTGTCATGGGAGCCTATAACCAAATCAACGGAGAACAGGCATGTGAGAACTCCTGGCTTCTGAGCCATGTTCTGCGGGACCTATGGGGCTTCAAGGGGGCAGTGCTCTCTGACTGGGGAGCTGTAAAGGACTCCGTAAAAGCAGTAAAGGCCGGTCTGGACCTCCAGATGCCCCACAGCATTCAATACATAGATTCAGTTAAAAAAGCGCTGGAAACAGGCCGGCTGTCAGTCCGGGACATAGACGAACACTGTGAAAAGATACTGACGCTAGTATTCACCTACTCCATGGAAGGCAGGGACCGGCCAAGGGTGGACTGGGAAGCCCACCACAGGCTGGCCCAACGGGCTGCCTGCGAAAGCGCGGTCCTCCTGAAAAACCAGGACTCCCTGCTGCCCGTCGGCCCGGAAACAGGCATGAAGATCGCGGTACTGGGACAGGTAGCCCAGTCTCCGCTGTTCCAGGGGACCGGCTGCGCCATTGTCAATGCACGCCAGATCGATATTCCCCTGGATGAAATCAGAAAAGCCGGAGGGGAATCCGTCCTGTACGCCAAGGGCTACCTGGACGGACAGACCACCACGGAGGAGCTTCTCACAGAGGCCGCCCAGACCGCCAAAGAAGCGGACCTTGCAGTGGTCATGATGGGAACCTATCTTCCCGGCGAATCCGACGATTATGACCACAAAAACATGGACACCGCTCCTGCCCACAGACAGCTTCTGGAACGCGTAACAGAGGTCCAGGAAAACACCATTGTCATTCTCTTTAACGGCAATACAACGGCAATGCCCTGGGCCGGACGCGTAAAGGCCATTCTGCAGATGGGCTATGCCGGAGAAGGCGCCGGAAGGGCGCTGGCGGATCTGCTGTTTGGTAATGCCTGCCCCGGCGGGAAACTGGCTGCCACCATTCCTGAATCGCTGAGCGATACCCCGGCTTACCTGGATTTTCCTCACGAACACGACGTCTGCCGTTACAGGGAGGGTATATTTACAGGGTACCGCTATTACGACAAACGGTGCCGTAAGGTGCTGTTTCCCTTTGGATACGGTCTCAGCTATACCACCTTTGCATGTTCCGACCTGGAGGCAAGTTTCCAGCCCGACGCCGGGACCTACACGGTTTCCCTTACTGTTACCAATACAGGCAGCCGGGAGGGCAGCCAGGTCATCCAGCTCTATGTCTCCCCTCCCAAAGGCCCTTTGTTCCGTCCGGTAAAGGAACTAAAATCCTTTGCAAAGGTTATGCTCAAGCCCAATGAAAAGCGCAAAATCATTTTTATCCTGGATGACAGGGACCTGGCCTGTTATGACGAACAGCGGGACCAGTGGGTCACACTTCCTGGAGTCTATACAGTAAAAATCGGCTTCGACTCAGGGAACCTGCCGGAATCCATAGAGCTGAACGTGGACGGCGGTATGGGCGGCAGCGCGGATTCCAGAACAGACGGCGGAGCGGCCCAAGGTTCCCACAGCCGGGAATTGCTTAAACTGGATTCCCATTACAGCGATATCTTTGAAAACCAGGCTGCCACGGAGGAATTCTTCCGTTTTCTTGTGGAACAGGGCCTTCTGGAACTGGAACAGGCCGGCAGCCCGGTCCTCATGAAGGAGCTCAAAAAAACATTTTGGGGATTTGCCCAGCACCTGGATATGAACAGCTCGGGCCGTATCACGCCGGAACTGTCACGGGAACTGCTGGAACGTATGAACCGGGCCATCTCAGAGCGGGAATGAAACATATCCCCTGTACCGGAACCAGTCAAAGGATACCATATCCACACATCAAAGGCTGCCGCATTCATACCTGATAGCGGCAGCCTCATTGCTTTACCCCGATAATTTACTATTTTCCCTTGTCCTCAGGATACAGAAAGCCCAGAACAGCCGCCATGGTCATGGTGCAGGCGATAAGCCCCGCAAACCTGAGAAAATAAAAGTTCGTCAGACGAATCACTCCCGTCAGGCCATGGTCCTTCACACTTCCCATGACCCCGTCAAAAATGGAAGCCCCTGCTCCGTAAATGGTAACGGTAAATCCTTCCTGTCCAAAACCGATAATGGGCCCCAGTATTCCGGCTACATCTATAACCACCCCTGCGGCTATACATACAATCAGGGTTTTGACCACGCCCAGCCCTGTCTTTGCCCACACTATTTCACCACACATGCAGAACAGCCCGCCTGCAATAAAAATCTTAACCAGCTCCATAAATGATTTCCCCCATATCTGCATACCAATTCCAGCTCATTAAAAAAGTCCGGCTGCATATAACACAAGAACGGACGCAGCAGCTGCCAGATATCCGGCAAACAAGATCAACAGCCCGTCCTTCACTCCCCGCCACAATGCCTGGCCGGCTCCAGCGCCCTCTTTCCTGGCTCCGTGAATCACATCCGTGATGGCGGACGAGAATCCTCCCATGGTAATCATGGCTCCCATGCCCCCAAAGTCAGTAAGCTTCTGGTAATGGCCGGTGATGGTCGTGACAGAACCCACAGTTGCCAGTGTAAATACGGTCACACTGACCACAAACAGTTCCGGTACGCCTGCCATGCGGTACGCCATTGTGGCAAAATGGCACAGAAGGCAGATGCCGCCTCCCGTCAAAAATGCTCCTGCATAACGGTTTATCTTCATTTTCACCTCATTTCCTTCTGCTTTTCCCAGCAGAAATCATTCATAAAAGGGAACAGTTCTTGCATTTTCCCAAATCATTGCCTATAATTCCTATATCAGATGATGAATCAGGTTAAAGGAGGCTTCACCATGGAAGACAACACACAGGCCGGACAGGCCCTGAGCAAAAAGGACGAGGCTTATGTCCGGATTAAGGACCGCATCATATCCGGCGAATACAGGCCCGGTTCCCTTCTGGTGGAACGCACCCTCAGCGATTCCCTCAACATGAGCCGCACCCCCATACGGGCCGCTCTCATGGACCTGTGCCACACGGGCCTTGCCACCTTTGTCCCCGGCAAGGGCATCTATGTATCTGTCATCGGACGCAGGGATATTGAAGAAATCTATGAAATCCGCGCCCTTCTTGACCCGGCCGTCCTCCTGTCCTTCATGAAACAGGCCACACGGGAGCAGATTGCCATGCTCCGCACCTTTGCGGATAACATGAGGGACGCGGTCCGCATGGAAAACACAGGTATGCTGATTGAAAATGATGTCAATTTCCATCAGTACTATACGGATTACTGCGGCAATGCCAGGCTGGCCGACATCATCTGCTCCACCGTGGACCCATTCCACCGTTTCCGCTATATCACATCCTCCTCCATGAAAATGAACCATGTCTTTGTGGAAGAGCATCTCTTGATCATGAAGGCCATAGAGGATAACGACCAAGCCGAGGCAGAGCTTCAGATGAAGGCTCATTACAGTCATTTAAAACGCTATTTAATCCAAAAGCTTACATCGGAGGGGCAGCTTTGACAGGCTGCCCTTCCTTCCGTTTGCCTGCATAATCCAGCACCGCGCGCTTCAGGGCCAGTTCCGCCATCATGGCGCAGTGTATGTATTCCGGCTCCAGCCCTCCAAGGGCCTTTGCTATGGTACTGCTGTCTATGGTGTAGGCTTCCATCACAGGCCTTCCCCAGGCCAGGGCTGCGGCTGTCTCGGCGCACGCCTTGGAGGGAAAACAGGAGGTTTCCGTGATTGTGTAGGATATGGAGGTTATGAGCTCTCTTTCCGCAAAGAAATAGTAGGTCAGCACATCCTTACAGGAGGGGTCCTCACAGGCCCCCGTCCCCATGCACGTTTCAGGCTTCCCCCTGTACTCAGCCCTGAGGGCTGTTTCTGTTATGTATTCTTTATTCATCCTTCCCGCTCCAGTCCAGTGAACGTTTAATCAGTGTTTTAGCAACATCAATCTTGTATGCGTTGCCGGAAAGGGGCAGCGCTCCCTCCAACGCCAATTCGGCTGCGCCGGAGGCTGTCTCCTCTGAACCTTTCTTTCCAATCAGATAGGCTTCCGCCTTTTTCCTTCTCATGGGAATGGGGGCCACGGCTCCCAGTGTCATCCTGGCATCCGTAATCACGCCGTCATCCAGCACATATCTGTATGCCAGGGCCACCACCGCGAAATCAATGGATTTGCGGAGCCTGAATTTCTCGTATCCTGATATGGTGCCCGCGGCGTCACATGGAACCTGTATCTCCAGGATAATCTCCCCTTTGAGAAGGGTGTCGGAAATACGCGTATGGGCGGTTAGAAGCTCCTGCGCCCCCAGGGTCCGCAGGTTCGTGCGGATCACGGCATCCGATGCCAGAAGCGCTGTTGCCATGTCGCTGGGATTCACAGCCAGACAGCCGCAGTTCATGCACCGCCCCGCCTCGCTGCTCAGCATTTCTTCCGAGTAACCCCTGCGGTCTTCCCAGTCCACCTGGCGCTCACCGGCCGGCAGCAGTGCAGGCTCATTGGAGCAGCTTATTTTCCCGCAGTCCGGAAGAAAACCCGCCAGCCCCCGGCGGCATTCGCCTGTCTCAACGGAAAGAGCCTCTCCCTCCATATAACGGTTCATCATCACAGCCGCCTCGCAGCCTCCTGCCAGCGCTCTCACAACTGTAGCCGGTCCTGTGGTTACATCGCCCGCGGCAAATATCCCCTCCTGGCTGGTGCTGTGGTCTTCACTGGCTTTGATCCTTCCGCGGTCAGTCTCAACCCTGCACACGCTGTTCAGGAAACTCAGGTCAGAGCGCTGTCCCACTGCCATAAACACCACATCCGCTTTTTCTTCCATCTGCCTGGCTTCATCGTATACAGGCGCAAAACGCCCTTCCTCGTCCAGGGTGGATAGACATGCCTTGAACCGGACGCCTTTTATCCTGTCTTCCTCCGGCGATACGGATTCCTTGAGGATTTCCATTGGGCCCCAGCCGTTCTTAATCTCAATTCCCTCCTCCAGGACCCGCTCTATCTCCTCTCTGCCAGCCGGCATCTGCTCCCTGGATTCCAGGCAGATCATGGTGACCTTGGGCACACCCAGGCGTTTTGCCGTGACAGCCACGTCCACGGCCACATTTCCGCCGCCTACTACCACGACCTCTGAACCGGGCCGCTCATGGATATAGCTGTTTACCTCCACCAGGAAATCCAGGCCAAACCGCGTCAGCTCCTCACCTGAAATTCCAATCAGCGGACGTTTCCACGCGCCGGTATCCAACAATACGCTGTCATTTTCGCTGCGTATGGTCTCCAGCTCAATGTCCTCCCCTACCTTTGTGTTAAACACAAAACGGATTCCCATGCCTTCCAGGACGGATACAAACTTCTGTACAATTTCCTTTGGCAGACGATAGGCCGGGATGGCATAGGCCAGGCATCCGCCAGCCTCCTTCATACGCTCGTAGACAGTAACTTTATAACCGCTCTCCCTCAGATAATAAGCGGCTGCCAGACCGGCCGGGCCGGAGCCAACAATGGCTGCCCTCTTTCCATTTTCCTGTTTTGGCGCCTTCATGAACTGCTCATGGTGTTCCAGGATGTAATCCCCCACATAGCGCTCCACCGCGCCTACATTGACGCGCTCATCGTACTGCTCCCTGTTGCATTTTTCCTGACAGAAATGGGCGCATACCCGGCTGGTAACAGCCGGCATGGGATTGGCTCTCAAAATAATACGGGCCGCCTCGTCCACATTTCCTTCCCTCAGCTGTTCCATATAGGCGGATATGTCCGTATGGGCCGGACATCCCTGTGTACAGGGAGTCATGCATACCTTAGCCGCCCCAAAGATGGAATGGTACCGGTTCTCCCCCATCATGGCAGAGCAGAGATGGCCTTCCTTTCTGGCGCAGTTCACCCGTCCCCCCAGGCTGTCCGGATACCGGTAATACCAGCAACGCACATCCTGGCACAGGTTGCCGCCTATGGTTGCGGTGTTTCTCAGGTTGGGGGATGCCACGCTTTCGGCAGCCTGGGCAATCATGGGATTCTTCTCTTTCACAAGGGTGGAACGTGCGATGGTATCCAGGGTGGTCATGGTACCTATGCGTAGGCTGCCATGCTCCTCCCGTATATAGTCAAGGCCTTCTATCCCCTTGAGGCTGACCACCCGTTCCGGGTATTCCGGCAGAAGCCGGTTTCTCATAAGGTCAATCAGGTCTATCCCGCCAGCGCAGGCAGCCATATGGTCTCCCTTTAACAGTTCGCTGGCAAGGGTAACGGTTGAAGGTTTTACATATTCAAAATTTTTCATTATGACCTGTCCTCCTTTTCCTTTAACGCCGCAAGTACTTTTGCAGGCAGGTATGGGTATTCCTCCAGTTCAATGCCGCAGGCATTGTAGACAGCCATGGTAATGGCCGGGCCGGACGGCGATATGATGGGTTCCCCGATTCCCATTGCCCCAAAGGGGAAATCACTCTCCCGCCCCTTTGTGGATTCCAGGCACACATGGTCATGGGGCGGAGCCTCGTTGAAGGTCCTGGCCTTGTATTCAATCAGGTTGGGGTTGAGCACCCTGTTGTCCCATTTGTCCCAGACCGTCTCCTCCCTGATGGCCACGTCCAGTCCGGCGAAAAAGGAGGTCATCTGGTTGTAGGCGGCCCTTGGGTTCATGATGGTTCCCGCGTCCGATCCCCCAAAATGGTCTGTTATCTCTATCAGTCCTGTCTCTGTGTCCACTTCCACCTCCAGGAACTGTACATGCATGATGGTGGCATTGTCGATACCGGGCCAGTGTCCGGTTCCGCTTAAGCTGTCCGGATAAATGAGAATTTCGTGGAGGTCATGCACCTCCTCCGGGTTTGACAGGCGCTTGAGCATCCCGTCCCTAAAGTCCCAGTCAGATGCCGGTATTCCCAGCCGCTCCTCTGCCAGTTTGAACAGGTTTTTCTTTAAATCCTTGGCTGCCCGCTGGGCGGAAATGCCGCCGGAGTAAGTACTTCTGGAAGCAATGCTTCCAAAATCCAGGGGTGCGGCGCTGGTGTCCGAAATGCTCACCCGCACCCGGTCCACCGGTATGCAAAGCTCCTCGGCCACGATCTTGCGGTATACATCCCGGACTCCGCTGCCGAACTCGGTCATGACGGTCTGAATCATGACGCCCCCGGCGCTGGTCATAGTCACATTGGTGTTGGAGGCCATGCCGCCGATATCCGAGTGTCCGGACAGTCCCATGCCCACACCGTACCGCTTGCTGCCATTGACTCTGCTGGGAACACCCCATCCCTTAAAACGGTCCTTCCATCTGAATCCCTGGGCCGCTGCATGGATGGTGTCCTTCCAGTCAGGGGACGCATTGTACTGCCACGGCTCTTTCTGGTTCAGCGCATTGTAATACCGTTCCCCGTGGCGCAGCACATTCTTTTCATAATATACCACAGGGTCCAGCCCCAGGCCGATACACGCCCTCATGATAGCACGGTTCACCAGGGCGGAGGATTCCATGTATCCATAACCCCTGAAGGAGCCGGAGGGAACCTTATTGGTCACCACCACCGTGCCCTTGTACCGCTTGTTATCCGTCTTGCACAGAAGAGGCAGACTGGCCGTTCCCACAGAGAGCATGTTCTCCTGGGTGGAGGCACACACGCCTGCATCCGCATACTGGGTCATCTCAATGGCAGTTGCCAGTCCCTCCCGGTTCACCCCAAGCCTGACATGGGATTTGGTGCACATGCGCGTCTGGTGGCACGCAAAATGTTCTTCTTTTGTATAGGAAAACATCACAGGCCGTCCTGCCGCCCTGGCCATAATGGCGGTCAGCACAGGCGGAACCACATTGCCCACAAACAGCTTGGATCCGAAGCTTCCTCCCACGCATGGGGCCACGATGCGCACCCTCTCATAGGGAATGTCCAGGGAAGCAGCCACATACGTCTGGCAGTTGGATGGGGCTGCGATGGAGCCGTAGATGGTCAGCATATCATCATTCCACTGGGCGATACACACAGGGGCTTCCGCGGGCATGGCGTTCTGGCCGCTCTTAATCTCACCGTCCATTTCCACGATGATATCCGCTTGGGCAAATCCCGCTTCCGGATCACCCACCTTAAAATCAAGGTCATCCAGTCCCGGAAAGATTGGGGGCGCTATATTTCCGGGAAACACATCATAGAGCTGGGGCGCATCCGGCGCCAGCGCCTCATCTATGGTGAATACCGGCGGCAGTTCTTCATACTCCACCTCGATCAGCTCCATGGCATCCAGAGCCATGTCCTCGGTATCCGCCACCACCAGGGCCACAGGGTCCCCCACAAACCTGACAATTTCATTCAATGGCCTGTAATGGGGCGCCGGAGTCATCTGGTTGGTGATATAGATGTTATCCGGTATGTCCTTATATGTAACGACGGCATGAACCCCGCCGCAGGCCTTTGCCCTGGCCGTATCAATCCTGGTGATGCGGGCATGGGGATACGGGCTTCTGAGTACCTTGCCGTAAACCATTCCGGTGACGCGCAGATCATCTGTAAACACAGCCTTTCCCGTGACAATATCGTCTGCTATGATACGCTTGATTTCCCTGCCAACTGCCTTGTAATCCTGGTTCATCCTTCACTCCTCCTTTTCTCCACATAAGCCATGACGCTCTCCACTGCCGTATAATGGGTCCCGCATCGGCAGTAATTGCCGGCCAGCGCGTCCCGGACCTCATCCTCGGTGGGATACGGATTCTCGTCCAGCAGGGCCCTGGCCGTCATGATGATGCCTGATGTGCAGAATCCGCACTGGAATCCGCAATTGTCCACAAACGCCTGCTGCAGGCCGGTTAAGTCCCCTGTCTCCGGGTCCGCCAGCCCCTCAATGGTGGTTATACTGCTTCCGTCGCAGTCCATGGTAAGAACCATGCAGGAAGTTACCGCACGGCCGTCCATGATGACCGTACAGCAGCCGCAGGCCCCCTGCTCACATCCCAGTTTCAGCCCCATAAGGTGAAGC
>JAJQEA010000162.1 GCA_021201905.1 Clostridia bacterium | reverse complement strand
AATCGAGTTTAAGCATGTAAAAAATAGATATAAGCATAGTTTCAATGAATGAAATAAATGAAAAATATGAATTTTACACATTGTATTTAGAGATATACAATATGGATATAGAAAACAGATCTGGCCAGTCTGAATCGATAATCAGAGAAAGGATAGATAAGAATGAAATTATATGATTCGGGTGTGTTCCTTCTGGAGGGTGAAAGGGTTGTTGGAGAAAATGAAGCCCCAAGAGAACTTTTGGAAAAAAAGGAACAGTATAAAGAAGGTACGATTTCCTATGGTATTCTGCAGGATCATAACACCGGAACAAGTAAAGAGAATTTAAAAATCCGGTTTGATGCAATTACCAGCCACGATCTGACTTATGTGGGGATTATCCAGACAGCGCGTGCATCAGGGATGGAGCGTTTTCCGATTCCTTATGTTCTGACCTGCTGTCATAACAGTTTGTGTGCAGTGGGAGGTACGATTAATGAAGATGATCATGTGTTTGGATTAACTGCCGCAAAAAAATATGGCGGAATTTACCTTCCGCCGCATATGGGTGTGATTCATCAATATATGCGGGAAACGGAAGCGGGATGCGGCAAGATGATTCTCGGCTCTGATTCACATACACGTTACGGAGCCATTGGAACCATGGCTGTTGGAGAAGGCGGAGGGGAACTGGTAAAGCAGATTTTGGAAGAGACATGGGATATTAAGTATCCGGAAGTCATTGCTGTATATTTAGACGGAAAACCCAATCCGGGAGTCGGGCCGCAGGATATTGCGATTGCGATTGTTACAGCAGTTTTTAAGAATGGATATGTGAAGAATAAGGTGATGGAATTTGTGGGCCCCGGTGTTTCGTCAATGAGTACGGATTACAGAAATGGTATTGACGTAATGACTACGGAAACCACCTGTCTTTCCTCAATCTGGAGAACCGATGAAGATACGAAAAAGTATTTGGCTGCTCATGGAAGAGGCGGCGAATATAAAAAAACTTGAGCCTCAAAAGATTGCATATTATGAAGGGTGCATTTACATCGACCTGTCTGCCATACACAGTATGATTGCATTGCCGTTCCATCCTTCAAACGGATATGAAATTCGTGCGTTAAATGAAAATCTGGATGACATTCTCCACGAAGTGGAAGAAAATGCGAAAAAATTAATTAAAAATCCGGAGCTGCAGTTGAACCTTAGAGGGAAAATCCATGATGGAGCCTTGTATGCGGATCAGGGAACAATTGCAGGCTGTTCCGGAGGAACGTATTCAAACATTATGGAGGCTGCTTATCTGCTGGAAAATAAATCCACAGGAAATGACGCGTTTAATTTGAGTGTCTATCCAAGCTCTCAGGCAGTTATGATGGATCTCTTAAGGAAGGGAGCAATTGAAACATTAACCGCTGCCGGAGCGACCATTCGTACTGCATTTTGCGGACCGTGTTTTGGCGCGGGAGATACACCGGCGCACGGACAGTTTGCAGTTAGACATACCACAAGAAACTTCCCCAACCGTGAGGGATCTAAGCCGGGTAATGGACAGATTGCAAGTGTGGCCTTGATGGATGCGCGTTCTGTTGCGGCGACTTCCGCCAACCGGGGAAGAATCACAGCGGCGGATGAATTGGGATATGTGTATAAGTGTCCTGAGTACCATTATGATTCCAAAGTGTATGCCAACAGAGTGTATCAGGGATTTGGAAAGGGCAATCCGGAAGAGGAACTGATCTGTAGTCCCAATATTAAGGCCTGGCCCCAGCTTCCGGAGTTGAATGAGAATATGCTTCTAAAGGTATGCGCGTATATCACGGATCCTGTAACAACAACGGATGAACTTATCCCGTCCGGAGAAACAGGTTCCTTTCGATCCAATCCTATGGGGCTGGCTGAGTTTACATTAAGCAGACGGGCGCCGGAGTACGTAGGGAAAGCAAAAGCGGTTATGAATAACGAAAAGGCAAGAAAAGAAGGGAACTGTCCTGAAGAAGTCAGGGAAATTCTTGATAAAATACATACCATACCGGGATATGAAAAAGTAGAGGATGAGTCAATTGGTCTTTCAAGTACAATCTACGCGGTAAAGCCGGGTGACGGTTCGGCACGTGAACAGGCGGCGCCCTGCCAGAGAGTGCTTCTTGGCGGAGCCAATATCTCGGTGGAATACGCCACAAAGCGATACCGCTCGAACTTGATTAACTGGGGAATGGTACCCTTTATTTTAAATGATCCTGCCGGTTTTTCAGAGGATGATTATATATTTGTACCTGATATTAAAAAGGCGCTTAACACCGACATGAAGGAAATTACGGCATTTATTATTGGTGATAAAATAAGAAAATTATCACTGGTAATTGAGCCGCTGACAGAGGAAGAAAAAGAAATAATCCGCTGTGGTTCTCTGATTAATTACAACCGTAAACATAATTCTGTTCAGTTGCAGCAGGAGGAAATCTAATGTTAAATAAAGAAACAGGGTTATTCCATATTCCTGTCACTATTATGCGGGGCGGAACAAGCAAAGGGGTTTATATTTTAGAGAGCGATCTTCCGGATGACCGTGAAAAATGGGATGACGTGCTGCTTAGAATGATGGGAAGTCCGGATAAGAACCAGATAGACGGACTGGGCGGCGGACAGTCCGTAACGAGTAAGGTGGCCATTGTAAGTCCTTCCCACAGACCTGACGCAGATGTAGATTATACATTTGCACAGGTATCCGTGGATAAACCAATCGTAAGCTACAAAGGAAACTGCGGTAATATTTCATCGGGTATTGGGCCGTTTGCCATTGAAAAAGGCTTGATTAAAGCGCAGAATGATAAAACATCAGTCAGAATATATAACACGACTTTACAACTTCATAATGAACAACCTTGTTGTTGAAGCAGCTGTTTC
>JAJQEA010000088.1 GCA_021201905.1 Clostridia bacterium | reverse complement strand
CCCCCCCCCCCCCCCCCCCCCCCCCCCCCCCCCCGCCCTGCTGATGTCATAGAGGGCAAATCCCACGTCAGCCTGTTTGCTGCTTACCAGGGAGTAAATCATGTCCGCAGGATAGCATTTGATATCCAGTGAGAAACCGTGCAGGGATATGAGCTCCCTGTAAAAGGGTGTCAGATTATAGTCCAGAAAGCTGTCCACCGTGGCAATGGTCAGGCAGGGGGAATCGCTCATTCCTCCTATCTGGTCCGCCTCATTCCAAAGGGCCAGCATCTGGGACGCGATATGGGAAAAGGCGAGTCCCCTGGATGTGGGCAGGGCGGACTTGACTCCTTTTTTGCGCTCAAAAAGCGGGTAGCCCAGTTCTTCCTCCATGGCCCTCAGCCTGGACCCGGCTGTGGAGGGCGAAAGGTAGAGCTGTTGGGCTGCCTTGATAAGATTATTTTCTTCCAGTATGGTCATAAAGAGCTGTAAATCATCCCGGTTCAAGGAAAAATCCCCCTTTATCAGATATCCAGCATGGAAATATACTGCGCATGTTCCAGAATGAAATTCTTCCGGGGCTCCACCTCGTCGCCCATAAGGACAGAGAAGGTCTGGCAGGTCTCATGGTACATTTCCATGTCATTTATGGTGACACGCAGGAGCGTACGCCTGGAGGGATCCATGGTGGTTTCCCAGAGCTGTCCGGCATCCATTTCCCCCAGCCCTTTGTAGCGCTGTATTTTGTAGGTGCCGTCCCGCCCAATGGCGTTTATGGTCTGCTCCAGCTCGCTGTCACTATAAGCATACCAGAGTTTCTTACCTTTTTCTACCCGGTAAAGAGGGGGCTGGGCCAGAAATACGTGCCCCTCCTCAATCAGCTTTGGCATGAAGCGAAAGAGGAAGGTCAAAAGAAGCGTGGTGATATGGGCGCCGTCCACATCCGCGTCAGTCATGAGGATGATTTTGTTGTACCGCAGGCTTTCAATGGAAAATGTGTCCAGAACGCCTGTGCCGAAGGCGGAAATCATGACCTTTATTTCCGCGTTGGCGCTGATTCTGTCCAGGGATGCCTTTTCCACATTGAGTATCTTGCCCCGGAGCGGGAGCACTGCCTGGTTTTCCCGGCTTCTTGCCAGCTTGGCTGAGCCGCCTGCCGAGTCCCCTTCCACGATGAAAAGCTCGCATTCCCCGGGATTTTTGCTGGAACAGTCTGCCAGCTTGCCGGGAAGGGAGAGCCCGGACAGAGTGGTTTTGCGGCGGGCCATTTCCCTGGCGGTTCTGGCGGCGGTTCTGGCTTTTCTGGCCAGCATGGCCTTGTCGCATATGGCCTTGGCCGCACCGGGATTCTGTTCCAGGAACAGGGTGAGACGTGTATACACCATCTGGTCCACCAGCGGGCGCACATGGCTGCTTCCCAGCTTTTGCTTTGTCTGGCCTTCAAACTGGGCGTCCTGGAGACGGACACTTAAGACCGCGGTCAGGCCCTCGGAGAGCTCGTCCCGGCTCAGGGAGGAATCCGTGTCCTTTAAAAGCTTTGCGTTCCGGGCATAGTCATTGACCGCCCTGGACAGCGCCTGGCGGAAACCGGTCACATGGGTGCCGCCCTCTGGTGTGGAGATATTATTGGCAAAGCTAAGGAGCTGTTCGCTGTAGGAGGAGTTGTGTACAAGGGCAAATTCCGCCTGCACCATATCTGTCTCATAATGGCCGGAAATGATTCCCCCGTAAAGGGGTTCGCCGTCCTGAACCAGCCAGGATACAAAGTCCTTAAGCCCGTTCTGAAAGCAGAAGGTGCGGTACCAGGGGACGGCCAGACAGGAGGCCTGGACGGGAGACTGGCCGGAAGCCCGGGTGGAAACCTGGACGGAAACCTGGACGGGAGTTTGGCCGGAAGCCTGGGCGGAAGACTGAGCGGAAACCTGGCCGGAAGCCTGGACAGGAGCCTGGGCGGAAATCTGGCCGGAAATCTGGCCGGACGGATCCGGCCGCAAATCATACAGGGATATTTCTAGCCCCCGGGTCAGAAACGCTGTTTCACGGAGCCTTTCCTCCAGAATATTCCTGTCCCAGGCAATGGAGGGGAAAATGTCCTGGTCCGGCATGAAGGTCACCGTGGTGCCGTGGCTCCCCGGACTGCACGGACCCAGTTGTTTTACAGGGGCCGAGGGTACGCCCCGCTCATAAGACTGGGCGTAGGAAAAGCCGTCCTGGTCCACCTGTACGTACAGATGGGCGGACAGCGCGTTGACTACAGAAGCTCCCACTCCGTGAAGGCCTCCTGATACCTTATAGTTGCTGCCGTCGAATTTTCCGCCGGCATGGAGAGCCGTAAATACCACCTGGATGGCGGAAAGCCCGGTTTTTGTCTGGATTCCCGCCGGAATGCCCCTGCCGTTGTCGCGGACAGTGATACCGCCGTCCGGGTTCAGGTACACCTGAATCAGGGTGCAGTGGCCTGCCAGGGCTTCATCCACGGCATTGTCCACGATTTCATATACCATGTGGTGAAGTCCCTGTGAGGACGTGCTGCCGATGTACATGCTGGGGCGCTTTCGCACTGCTTCCAACCCCTCCAGTATCTGTATCTGGGCAGCGCCGTAATCTTCTGTTACCGGGGATAAGGCTGATGTCTGATTCATAAGGCAATTCTCCTGAAATTAGTTAGAATATTGCCATTATATCAGAAAGAGTAAGGGAAACATTGACTGATTTCCCGGCATTATATGGCGGGAAAATCCCCTTTCTTATTTGTCCTTTTCCGCCTCCAGCCACTCCATGGCCATCTCATACTGCCCCCTGGTAAAGGGGATCTTGCCCTTGCATATTGAAAAGAATCCCTCATCCTTAAGCTGCCGTATGGTCCGGTTCAGGGTCTTTACGTTGACTCCTATCTCCTCCTGCAGCATCTGAC
>JAJQEA010000272.1 GCA_021201905.1 Clostridia bacterium | reverse complement strand
GTCCGGGGCCTTTTCTCCGTCTCCCCGCACACCCTGCGTCTTTCCAGATTAACTGTTACCTTTTAAGATAATTCCTAAATGTGATAATAGGATGGAGGTAACGCCTTGAATGCTTATGAAATGGCCCATGTATCCCAAAAATTCGTACAATACCTTCAGGGAGCGCTGTCAGAACACGGAATATGTCTAAGCATAACCAATCTGCGGGGCTCAATCATAGCCAGCTCCAATGAATGCTATCTGGGTAAATTCTGCGAACCAGCACTCCAGGCCATTCGTGAGAATCAGACAGTCCGTGTGACATCCCAGGGTTCTCCACAGTTATGCAATGCCCGTGAGGGAGTCTACATTCCCCTGCATCATGCTCAGAGCTTTCTGGGCGCCCTTAGTTTAGAAGGTAATCTTGAACAGGCTAAATCGTTGGAATCCATGTGTATGCTGACCGCTGAGTCTTTTTATGAAATGGAATTTTATAAAGAATCTTATTGGGGAAAATTGGACCAACGAAATATCTTTACCAAAATACTTTTATATTGTGAGGAAGACCCCTTCCCGTCAGAGGTCCACCATATAACAGAGAAATTTAATATTGATACATCCATCGTGCGTATCCCCATACTATTCATCCTCAGATACAACGAACTAAGCGAGGAAAAACTGATTACAGAATTTAAACGTAATCCCTCTTACAACAACCAGGATATCATCTGCATTACCCGAGGACAGAATGCGGTTGTATTTAAATCTCTCTCCCGTGACCGCTCCCAATCCATTTCGCAATATCGCGACTTGGTAGATTCCTATATCACAAATGCCCAGCAGTTAAATATTAATAATGGGCGTCCCTTCATATGTACCGTGGGTTCCCTTCAAGATAATTTATTGAACTATCACAGAGCCTTCCGCCATACATTGTGGGTCTGTAATAATTGCGCTGATGCAACATGTGAACATGAGACAATGATTTACTTTTTTTATGATTATGTATTTGAATATATACAAAGCCAAATTGACATGGAAGAAACCACTATGATATTCAATGTGTTTTCTGAGGTCCTTCTCAACAAAGAGTGGGATTCATTCTCGCGCAATATGGGGACATTACTCCGAAATAACATGAATATTTCTATCAGTGCAAAAGAACTGTATCTCCATCGCAATACGCTGATTAACTGGATAAACAGATATAAACAACTTTTCAGGATTGACCCTGTCAATGATAACACCGGAAGGGAATTCACACAGCAGCTTTATTACTTTCATACCCACTCCCTTACGCCTTAGCCGCTCAAAACCAGAGCCAAATAAAAAGGGTATCCCCGGTCAATTCATGACCTCCGGGATACCCTTAGTTGGTTTCTATATGGAATTATACTAACTCAATCAGAACTTCCATAGCGCCATCGCCCTTACGCCGGCCAATCTTAACGATTCTGGTGTAACCACCATTACGGCCTACATACTTTGGAGCAACGTCGTCAAAAATCTTAGCTACCAGGTCAACAGACTTGGTATTTTTCTTCTTTCCTGCTGCAGCAGCCGGAACCTCGGTCACTCCGTAGAGAACCTTTAACATCTGTCTTCTGGCATGCAGTCTGGAAGGCATATCTTTCTTGATTTCCTTCTCCACCTCATCGTATACGGTAACTTTCTTGCCGTCTACAACTTCCTTAACCCTCTTGCCGTCTTTGTCCTTGCGGGCAACCTTGGCGGTAACCTTTACAGTCTCGAAGTTATCCTTCTCCTTAACTGCCATGGCGATCAGACCTTCCGCAACCTTGCGGATTTCCTTTGCACGGGTCTCAGTTGTCCTGATGTGACCATGATATAACAGTGCTGTTACCTGGCTTCTGATTAAAGCTTTTCTCTGATCGGAAGTTCTTCCTAATTTTCTATATCCTGCCATTGTATTTTCCTCCATTATTGTGGAACACCTTTACCATGCTTCTTTGGACTTACTGGCATTGACGTTTTCGCCCACTTATTCTATTTGGCTCTCTCAGTCATGCTTCTTTGGACTTACTGACCGGGAGTAAAGCTCCCTCACTTCGCTCGGTCTTGCGGGAAACGCAAACTCCGCTTTGCTCCGTCTGCACAGCGCTCCCTCACTTTGTTCGGTCGCTTAGTTGTCGTTGCTTGGATTCAGCTGTAAGCCTAATTCCTTTAACTTGGCCAGTACTTCCTCTAAGGACTTGCGGCCTAAGTTACGAACCTTTATCATATCCTCAGAGGTCCTGTTGCACAGCTCTTCCACTGTGTTGATGCCGGCTCTCTTCAGACAGTTGTAGGAACGAACGGAAAGCTCCAGTTCGTCGATATTCATCTCAAGCGCTTTCTCTTTCTCATTGTCTTCCTTCTCTGCCATGATCTCAGCGGTCTTGGCATTCTCGGAAAGGTCAATGAACAGGTTCAGGTGCTCGCTTAATACCTTGGCGGCCAGGCTGACAGCCTCATCGGGAGCCAGTGTGCCGTTGGTGTAAATCTCAAGTGTAAGCTTATCGTAGTCCGTCTGCTGTCCCACACGTGTATTGGCTACCGCCATGTTCACGCGCTCCACAGGAGTGTAGATGGAATCAACTGCTATGACCCCGATTGGTAAATCGTCGTTCTTATTCTTATCGGCGCTGATATAGCCGCGGCCCTTGGTGACAGCAAGTTCCATATAGAACTTGCTGTCCGTGCCGCCGCTTAAGGTGGCGATAATCTGATCCGGATTCATGATCTCGATATCAGCATCCGCCTGGATGTCAGCTGCAGTAATTACACCTTCGCCTTCAAATTCAATGTATGCAACCTTGGGCTCATCGGTATCGCTGTTGTTCTTAATCGCTAAGCTTTTGATGTTCATAATAATTTCAGTTACATCTTCCTTAACTCCGGGAATGGGACTGAACTCATGCAAAACGCCATCGATTTTTACCTGACTCACTGCGGCTCCGGATAAAGAAGAAAGCATAATTCTTCTTAAGGAATTGCCCAGCGTAGTGCCGTAACCTCTCTCAAGTGGTTCAACTACAAACTTGCCGTATCTCTTGTCTTCTGAAATCTCTGCGATTTCAATGTTTGGTTTTTCAAAATCGAACACTAATAGCCCCTCCTTTTTGGGTTTCTATCAAATCTCGAGGGAAATAAAGCACTGCAAAGCAGTGCACTGCCCAAACACAGCCCAAGGCGTAAGTTCGGGTTTTTCATCCTGCAAAGTACGCCTGCCCCATATAGGACAGGCATACCTTGTACAATTTATAATCAATTGTAGGATTACTTGGAGTACAACTCGACGATAAGCATTTCGTTTACTGGAACATCAATCTCATCCCTGGTTGGCATTTCCTTAACGGTACCGCGCAGGTTCTCCTGGTCTACATCCAGCCAAGCCGGAACCATACGTCCGCCGGTTACTTCCAGGATGTCCTTGTATCTCTGTGCGGATTTGTATTTCTCCTTCACTTCGATGACATCACCAGCCTTAACGCGGTAGGATGGAATGTTCACTGGCTTGCCGTTAACCAGAATGTGCTTATGGTCAACAATCTGTCTTGCTTCCTTGCGTGTACGGCCCAGACCCATGCGGAACAGCACGTTGTCCAGTCTGCACTCTAACAGGATCATCAGGTTAGTACCTACCATACCGTTCATCTTGGATGCCTTAGCATAGTAATTACGGAAAGGTTTCTCTAATACACCGTAAATGAATTTGGCTTTCTGCTTTTCTCTTAACTGCATGCCGTATTCACTTAACTTCTTGTTTGTTCTCTTGGATTCTCTGTTGGACTTTTTATCAATTCCTAAATAGATTGGATCCAGACCAAGGGATCTACATCTTTTAAGAACAGGAACTCTATCTACTGCCACTTTAATTACCTCCTAATTAAAATCAATCAGACTCTTCTACGTTTTGGCGGACGGCATCCGTTATGTGGAACTGCTGTCACGTCCTTAATGCTGGTTACTTCCAATCCACATGCCTGAAGGGCACGGATTGCTGCTTCACGTCCTGAACCAGGACCCTTTACCATAACATCTACGGATTTTAAGCCATGTACGAGAGCTGCCTTAGTAGCAGTTTCTGCCGCCATCTGGGCTGCATATGGAGTAGATTTTCTTGAACCTCTAAATCCAAGACCACCGGCACTAGCCCATGAAAGAGCATTACCCTGCGCATCAGTTAATGTAACAATTGTGTTATTAAAAGATGACTGGATATGTGCCTGTCCGCGTTCAACGTTTTTCTTTACACGCTTTTTTGTCACTTTTTTAGCTGTAGTGGACACTTTTTTAGCCATTTTAAACTAACCTACTTTCTCATTTTCTTGAATTCGCTCTTCCTGTTTTTAAAACATGTAAATCGAATTCGGTTACGTTGTTGCTAAGGATGTTTTTACTTCTTCTTGTTTGCTACTGTCTTCCTGGGACCCTTGCAAGTTCTGGCGTTGGTCTTTGTCTTCTGGCCACGAACCGGCAGGCTCTTTCTGTGACGGATTCCTCTGTAGCATCCAATTTCCTGAAGTCTCTTGATGTTCATAGCAATCTCTCTACGAAGATCACCTTCAACAGTCTGAGTCTCAGCAATTGTGTTAGCCAGCTTTTTTACCTCATCATCGGTTAAATCCTTAACGCGAGTGTCTGGGTTAACGCCAGCTGCCGTTAAGATACGGTTGGAGCTTGCTCTACCGATACCGTAGATGTAAGTAAGACCGATCTCAACACGTTTTTCTCTTGGTAAGTCAACACCTGAAATACGAGCCATGTGTGTAGTACACCTCCTAATTTTAATTAACCTTGTCTCTGTTTATGCTTTGGATTTTCACAAATTACTCTGATACTGCCTTTTCTCTTTATGATCTTGCATTTTTCGCAGATCGGCTTTACGGATGATCTAACCTTCACAGTAATTCTCCTTTCTATAGACCAACAAAGTTGCTAAAATATTATATCAAACATTTGCCAATAATGCAAGCACTTTTTATCTATTGTGTTTTATGTTCTTTTCCGGGGGGCAGGCGGTGTATGACATCACTGTGCCCGCAGAAAACTGAACTCTGTCCTACTTCTGTCACCAAACAGCCGGCTTGCCTTATTTATCTCTCCAAATGATTCTTCCCTTGGATAAATCATAGGGTGACAGCTCAATGGTTACTTTATCTCCCGGCAGGATGCGGATATAGTTCATACGAAGCTTTCCGCTGATATGTGCCAGTACCTGATGGCCGTTCTCCAGTTCAACCTGGAACATGGCGTTGGGTAATTTCTCAATTACGGTTCCCTCAATTTCAATTACGTCTGCTTTTGACATTCTATTTTACCTCCTACTGCCTGCGGCTGCGGATGAAGCATGCTATGTCCTCATCCCTCACCGCCGCGCCTTCTGTAAGCTTCTTCCTTAAGGTTTCATCGTGCTCGTCTATGAGCTGCAAGTGTTTCCTGTTCTTGCGTTTCTGTTTACTTAAAGGGTGTTTCCTGCCGTCTGACAGATAAACATATTCCCCTTGGACACTGATTATGATATACAGTTCATTTTTGTCGTGGCCTGCTAAGCTCTTTACCAGGCCGGCTTCCTTAAACTCTACCATAGGGCCACCTCAAACTACAGCGATAAAATCTCAGGTTCGCCATCCGTAATCAGGATGGTGTTCTCATAATGGGATGCCAGAGAGCCGTCCTCTGTCACAACGGTCCAGCCGTCATCCTCCCATACTACATCATAGTGCCCTGCAGTAATCATAGGTTCAATTGCGAGTGTCATTCCGGCTGCCAGCCTGATGCCTTTACGGCGCTGGGCGAAATTAGGAATCTCCGGTGCTTCATGCATCTCCGTACCGATCCCGTGACCTACCAGGTCCCGGACCACTCCGAAGCCAAAGCTTTCTGCATATTCCTGAATGGCTTTGGAAATATCATTGAGATGATTGCCAGCTTTCGCGTACTTTATACCTTCAAAAAAGCTCTGCTGGGTCACCTCTACCAGTTTCCTGGCCTCCCCACTCACTTCTCCAATCATATGGGTTCTGGCTGCATCGGACTGATATCCCTTCCATATAACGCCTGTATCCAGGCTGACGATATCTCCTTCTTCCAGATAGCGGTGCTTATCCGGAATGCCGTGAACCACCTCATCGTTAATGGATATACACACAGATGCGGGAAAACCCTGATAATTCAGAAAGGATGGAACGCATCCATGACTTCTTATCATATCTTCACACATCCGGTCGATTTCTTTGGTAGACATACCCGGTACCAGGGTCTTGCCAAGCTCCTCATGAACCTTGGCAAGGATGCGCCCTGCTTCCCGCATTAATTCAATTTCCCGTTCTGATTTAATCGTTACCATTCTTTATGCTCCTAAAATCCTGACAATGGCCTGGAATACTTCTTCCATATCCAGTGTGCCATCTACCTCGGCTAAAACGCCTGCCTTTTTATAATACTCTATGAGAGGCTGGGTCTGGTCATGATAGACATCAAGACGCTTCTTAACAGTTTCAGGTTTATCATCATCCCTAAGTACCAGCTGCTGGCCGCATACATCACAGATTCCTTCTTTTTTAGGAGGATTGTATACGATGTGATATGTTGCCCCGCAGGAAAGGCATGCGCGGCGTCCGGACATACGGTTTATGATGTTCTCATCGGGAACATCCACGTTGATTGCATAGTCAATGGCCTCACCCATGTCGCCCAGGGCCTTTGTAAGGCTCTCAGCCTGGGGTATGGTCCTTGGGAATCCGTCCAGTACATATCCGTTTTTGCAGTCCTCCTCATGGATGCGGTCCAGCAGCATGCCGATGGTGATTTCATCCGGCACAAGGCCGCCTGCATCCATATAGGACTTAGCTTTCATGCCCAGCTCCGTACCGTTCTTTATGTTGGCCCGGAAAATGTCCCCTGTAGAGATGTGGGGAATCTGATACTTTGCTGCAATCTTTTTTGCCTGAGTGCCCTTGCCGGCACCAGGTGCGCCTAACATGATAATCTTCATAAACCCAGTCCTCCTCGTTATGAGCACTTAGCGTCTGTCCTTCAGACGCTTACGTGCGATACATGCCACTGGCACTTAGCGAGGTCTCCCACGAGCTTAGTGCAATGGCGCGTTATAAGCTATAAATACAACAAATCCGCCCCTGTGGAATACCACAAAGGCAGATTGATTGATTCAACTGTGGTTGTTAATCGTTCAAAAATCCCTTATAATAACGCACAAGCATCTGAGATTCTACTGCTTTGATTGTCTCAAGCACAACGCCTATGATAATGATCAGGGACGTTCCGGAAAATGAGATTCGGCTGACGTTGAGTAAGCCGGACGCAAGAATCGGAACAATCGCAATCACAATCAGGCCGCATGCACCAATAAAAACAATATAATTCAATATCTTATTCAAATAATCGCTGGTTGGCTTGCCAGGACGGATGCCTGGGATAAAGCCGCCCTGCTTCTTCATGTTATTGGCCACTTCCAACGGATTAAAGGTAATGGACGTATAGAAGTAAGCGAACATAATCAGCAATGCAATATAAATCACCAGACCGATGGAGTATATAGGATACTCAGGCCTGCACCATGACCCCGAATTGAGTACCATCAGAATCTTACTGCCGATGGAGTTTGGATCAATCGTAAAGAACTGAGAAATCACCACCGGGAAGGACATGATGGAAGAAGCAAAGATTACCGGCATAATGCCTGCGGTATTTATCTTCAGTGGGATGTTGGAAGCCTGTCCGCCAACCATCTTACGGCCAACCATCTTCTTGGAATACTGGACCGGAATTCTCCGCTCCGCATCGTTCAGCACGATAACGAAAACTACCATGGCCAGGATAATCAGGGTAATCACTACAACGCTGAAAATCATCTTTGTAACCGTCTGTCCGAAGATAAAACGGTAATAAAGGGTTTTCATATCATCCGGCACACTGGACAGAATGTTGAACAACAGCACGATTGAGATACCGTTTCCAACGCCCTTTTCCGTAATCTGCTCGCCGATCCACATGAGCAGGGCACTGCCCGTTGTCATGGTCACGATGGCGATGATGATATTCCATGCGTTATAATCTATCAGAAGTCCCTGACGCCCGAAGCCGATGGCCATGGCACTTGATTCGATCAGCGCCAGGCCCACGGTGGTATAACGGGTGTATTCCTGTATCTTCTTTCTTCCGTCTTCGCCATCCTTCTGCAGCTCTTCCAGTTTTGGAATCGCAATGGTCAGAAGCTGGATGATGATGGAAGATGTGATGTATGGCGTAATGCTCAGGGCAAAGATGGACATGGATGAAAATGAACCACCTGTCATGGCATTAAAAAAGCCAAACACATCCGTTGTCTGTTTCGCAAACCAATTCGCAAAGAACGATGTCTCAATTCCCGGAATCGGCAGCTGGCTGCCAAAACGGATGACTACCAGCATCATGAAGGTATAGAGAATCTTAGTGCGAAGCTCTTTTACCTTGAATGCATTTCTGATCGTTTTAAACATTAGATCACCTCGCAGGTTCCACCTAAAGCTTCGATTTTAGATTTTGCACCTTCACTGAATGCATTAACCTTAACGGTCAGCTTTTTGGTTAATTCTCCATTTCCAAGGATCTTTACACCATCTCTTGGGTTCTTAACGATGCCGGCCTCGATTAAGGTCTCAACCGTAACCTCAGCATCATTATCAAACCTTTCCAGAGTGCTTACGTTAATACCAATAATGGTCTTAGAATTCATATTAGTGAAACCACGCTTTGGCAGACGTCTGTATAAAGGCATCTGTCCGCCTTCAAAGCCAGGTCTTGTAGCTCCGGAACGAGCCTTCTGACCCTTATGGCCCTTACCAGCGGTCTTACCATTACCTGAACCGTGGCCACGGCCTTTTCTAAAATTATCGCTATGCTTTGAACCTGCAGCAGGCTGTAAATTTGACAACTCCATGACTGCACCTCCTTACTTTATCTGATTAGATTTCTTCCACTTTTACTAAATGCCGCACTGCTGCGACCATGCCTCTGACAGCGCCATTATCTGGCATCTCAACCGTCTTGTGCATCTTGGTCAGTCCAAGAGCCTTAACCGTTGCTTTCTGCTTTGGAACAGCACCGATAGGGGACTTGACTAATGTGATTTTTAATTTCTCTGCCATGTCTTTCTCCTCCTATTAGCCTACGATTTCTTCCACAGATTTGCCGCGCAGTCTTGCAAAATCTTCCGGTGTCTTTAAGGAAGTAAGGCCTGCAAGAGTTGCAAGGACTACATTTGTCTTGTTGTTGGATCCTAAGGATTTTGTACGGATGTTCTTGATTCCTGCCATCTCCAGTACGGAACGTGCCGGACCGCCGGCGATAACACCAGTACCTTCAGGAGCTCTCTTTAACAGAACAGCTGCACTTCCGAATTTACCGATAAAATCATGTGGGATACTCTTATTCTCATCTACAGGAATCTCTACCAGATTCTTAATTGCGGCTTCTTTACCTTTGCGGATGGCCTCCGGAACCTCGCCGGCCTTTCCTAAACCTGCGCCAACGTGGCCGTTGCCATCGCCTACTACTACCAGAGCGGAAAATCTCATGGTACGTCCACCTTTAACAGTCTTGGATACTCTCTTGATTGCCACTACCTTGCCATTCAGCTCCATCTGACTGGCGTCAATAATTGTACGCTTCATGCTTGTTCTCCTCTCTATTAGAAATCCAGACCAGCCTCGCGGGCTGCATCTGCTAATGCCTGAACTTTGCCCTGATATATAAAGCCGCCTCTATCGAAAACAACTTCCTTGATACCTTTTTCAAGGGCTCTCTTTGCAATAACTGTACCTACATATGCTGCAGCTGCCTTATCGTTGGTCTTCTCCAGTTCAGCATTAACTTCCTTCTCAACTGTTGAAGCAGCAACCAAGGTGTTACCAACCGTATCGTCGATAATTTGAGCATACATATGATTATTACTTCTAAACACTGCCAGACGCGGTCTCTCTGCTGTGCCAGCAAAACGGTTACGCATTCTGTTGTGTTTCTTTACGCGAATTTCGCTTCTTGACTGTTTGTTAACCATTTTTACACTCTCCTTAATTATTTCTTACCAGTCTTACCAACTTTACGTCTAATAACCTCGTCAGCATACTTGATACCCTTGCCCTTGTATGGCTCAGGTCTTCTCTTGTCTCTGATTTCAGCAGCGTATTGGCCAACTTTTTCTTTACTGATACCTTTAACGATAATCTTGTTCTGACCTTCCATAACGGTCTCGATGCCCTCTGGATCTTCCATCTCTACCGGATGGGAGTAGCCCAGGTTCAGGGTAAGCTTCTTGCCCTGCTTAGCGGCCCTGTAACCAACGCCGTTTACTTCAAGAACCTTCTCATACCCTTCTGTAACACCATGAATCATGTTGTTAACCAGGGTTCTGGTCAGACCATGTAAAGATTTCATCTTCTTTAAATCATTTGGTCTGCTTACGATAATCTGTCCGTCCTTCTGCTCGATGGACATCTCTACTGGGAGCTCTCTCTCTAATGTTCCCTTTGGACCTTTTACAGTCACTTTGTTTCCTTCTGCGATTGTAACAGTAACTCCTGCCGGAACCGCAACTGGCATTCTACCGATACGTGACATGCCTTTACCTCCTACTTAAATTCTCGGAAGGAACTGTGCGTTCCTTCTGTTTTCAGTTTCCTCTATCTCATCATTACCAAACAAATGCCAATACTTCGCCGCCAACGCCTAACTGACGTGCTTCTTTATCTGTAATCACGCCCTGGTTGGTGGAGATGATAGCGGTACCAAGTCCGCCCAGTACCTTGGGAAGCTCTTCCTTGTTAGCGTATACACGCAGACCCGGCTTGGAGATTCTCTTGATACCGGAAATGATTTTCTCGTTCTTGTCTTTGCCGTACTTTAAGGTGATTCTGATGGTCTGGAAACCGCCGTCCTCTACCATGTCGTACTTTGCAACATAACCCTCTTTTACCAGGATGTCAGCGATAGCTATTTTCATCTTGGATGAAGGTACGTCTACTGTATCATGTTTTGCAGTGTTTGCATTACGAATTCTTGTAAACATATCTGCAATCGGATCGCTCATTGTCATTTTAAAATGCCTCCTTCCTAATTCTCTCTATTTTACCAGCTAGCTTTCTTAACGCCAGGAATCTGGCCCTTGTATGCTAACTCGCGAAAACAGATACGGCAGATACCGTACTTTCTTAAATAAGCATGTGGACGGCCACAGATTCTGCAGCGGTTGTACTCTCTGGTGGAGAATTTAGCCGGACGCTGCTGTTTAATCTTCATTGAAGTCTTAGCCATGAAAGTTTCCTCCTAACTATTTTGCAAACGGCATATTGAATAATGTCAAAAGTTCACGAGCTTCTTCGTCAGTCTTAGCAGTGGTAACGAAGATGATATCCATACCTCTTACCTTGTCAACTTTGTCGTACTCAATCTCAGGGAAGATCAGCTGCTCTTTGATACCGAGCGCATAGTTTCCTCTGCCATCAAATGCGTTAGGGTTAACACCTCTAAAGTCACGTACACGGGGCAGTGCCAGGTTTACCAGACGGTCAAGGAATTCATACATTCTCTCGCCGCGCAGTGTTACCTTACAGCCGATTGCCATGCCTTCACGGAGCTTAAAGTTAGCAATGGACTTCTTTGCCTTGGTGGTTATAGCCTTCTGTCCGGAGATGATTTCCAAATCCCTTACAGCAGAATCCAGAACCTTGGCATTTTCCTTTGCTTCGCCTACGCCCATGTTGATAACGATCTTATCAAGCTTCGGCACCTGCATAACGTTCTTATATCCAAATTTTTTCATCAGAGCGTCTACCATCTCGTTCTGATACTGTTCTTTTAATCTAGCCAACGTTTTTTTCCTCCTCTCCTGAATTAGTCGATTACTTTGCCGGTTGTCTTAGCCATGCGAACCTTCTTGCCGTCTTTTTCTTCAAATCCGACTCTGGTTGCCTTGCCGTCTACTACCAGCATTACATTGGAGATATCAATAGGAGCTTCCTGGTTAACGATGCCGCCCTGTGGGTTGCCCGGAGCCTGCTTCTGGTGCTTTGTAACCATGTTGCAGCCCTGAACCAGAACTTTGTTCTTCTTTGTATCAACAGAGATAACTTTTCCCTGCTTATCTTTATCTTTACCTGCGATTACGACTACTAAGTCGTCCTTCTTAATCTTATTCACAGTAACACCTCCTTATAATACTTCGGGAGCTAAGGAGACAATCTTCATGAACTGTTTGTCTCTTAATTCTCTTGCTACAGGCCCAAAGATACGAGTTCCTCTTGGAGTCTTGTCATCCTTAATAATTACTGCTGCGTTCTCATCAAATCTGATGTAAGAACCGTCTTTACGGCGTGCGCCCTTAACGGTACGTACCACTACAGCCTTTACAACATCGCCCTTCTTTACAACACCACCTGGTGTTGCATCTTTAACGGAAGCAACGATGATATCACCGATACTTGCATATCTCCTGGTTGAACCACCTAATACACGGATGCAGAGAAGTTCTTTTGCACCGGTATTGTCGGCAACCTTAAGTCTTGTTTCCTGCTGAACCATACCTGTTACTCCTTCCTCATCTCATTATCTGGCTTTCTCGATAATCTCAACAAGTCTCCATCTCTTATCCTTGGATAGTGGTCTTGTTTCCATTACTTTTACTGTATCACCGATGGTGCACTCATTCTTTTCATCATGAGCTTTTAACTTCACGGTCTTCTTAACGATCTTACCGATTACAGGATGTTTTACATGGTCCTCGATAGCAACTACGATTGTCTTATCCATCTTGTTGCTGACCACTTTACCGGTACGGGTCTTTCTCAAATTTCTTTCCACGGTAGTTTAATCTCCTTTCCGATTTCCGGGTATGTTCACTCCGCACGAAGATACATCCTCACTTTGTTCGGAGTATCTGCTTTCACACTAGACTCGAAAAAACCTCGTCAAGTGTTCAATGCATCGTGAACGACGTTCGCACTAAGCTCGAAAACACCTCGCCAAGTGCTTACAGTCATGCGTTAGCCTTCTCAGTGATAACAGTCTGGATCCTGGCAATGTTCTTGCGAACTTCCTTAATCCTGGATGTGTTATCCAGCTGATTGGTTGCATTCTGGAATCTTAAATTGAACAGTTCCTTCTTCGCAGCTACTAACTCTTCATTCAGCTCATTTGCTGACTTATTCTTTAACTCTTCTACAAATTTATTAGTTTTCACTGTTATCACCGCCTTCTAAATCTACTTTAGAAACAATCTTACACTTGCATGGCAGCTTGTGCATAGCAAGACGCAGAGCTTCTCTAGCTGTTTCCTCTGGTACACCAGCGATTTCGAATAATACATGGCCTGGCTTTACAACTGCTACCCAGTACTCCAGAGCGCCTTTACCGGAACCCATACGGGTTTCTGCTGGCTTTGCTGTTACAGGTTTATCCGGGAAAATCTTAATCCAGACTTTACCGCTACGCTTGATGTAACGGGTCATGGCCACACGGGCAGCCTCAATCTGGTTTGATTTGATCCAACATGGTTCAGTGGAGACTAAACCGTACTCGCCGTTAGAAATCGTGTTGCCTCTTAATGCCTTGCCGGCCATGGAACCACGGAACTGCTTACGACGCTTAACTCTCTTAGGCATTAACATTATTTATCGCTCCCTTCCTTGTTTCCTTTAGTAGGAAGAACTTCGCCCTTGTAGATCCATACCTTAACGCCAATCTTGCCGTAGGTTGTATCTGCTTCTGCGAAACCATAGTCAATATCTGCTCTTAATGTCTGAAGCGGGATGGTACCTTCGCTGTAGAATTCAGTACGTGCCATATCAGCTCCGCCCAGGCGGCCTGCAACTGCGATCTTGATACCCTTAACGCCAGCCTTCATGGTTCTTCCCATGGTGGACTTCATTGCACGGCGGAAGGAAACACGGTTCTCCAGCTGCTGAGCAATGGACTCTGCAACCAGCTGGGCATCCCTGTCAGGACGCTTGATTTCCTTGATGTCGATGAACAGCTTCTTATCAGTCAGCTTCTGAACTTCCTTCTTCAGCTTCTCGATTTCAGAACCACCCTTACCGATAACCACGCCTGGCTTAGCGGTGTAGATGATAATCTTAACCCTGTCAGATGCACGCTCAATCTCAATCTTGGAAATGCCGGCACTGAACAGTCTCTTCTTCAGGAACTTTCTCATATTGTAATCTTCAACCAGGCAGTCAGCAAAATCAGCTTCTGCATACCACTTGGAATCCCAGTCTTTAATAACACCGACTCTTAAGCCGTGTGGATTAACTTTCTGTCCCATATTTGCCTCCTATCTCTCATTCAGAACAACAGTGATGTGGCTCATTCTCTTCTCGATCCTGTAAGCACGTCCCTGAGCTCTCGGTCTGACTCTCTTCATGGTCGGGCCCTGGTTAGCGTAGCACTCTTCAACATAAAGTTTCGCCGGGTCCATTCCGTTATTGTTCTCAGCATTTGCTGCTGCTGATTCCAGTAACTTCTTGATTAAGCTGGAAGCGTATCTGGGATTGTAAGTTACAATACCAAGTGCGGTCTGTAAATCTTTGCCTCTGATGGCATCTAATACAAAGCAAGCCTTCTGGACAGACACTCTTGCGTAAGACAGTGTTGCGCTTGGTCTTGTGTCCTTCTGGGCATTTCTTTCTCTCTTGACTTGGGATCTATGTCCTTTTGCCATTGGTAAAACCTCCTTTCAATTTACCGTGAATTACTTTCTCACGCCGGACTTCTTCTCGTCTTTACCGTGACCTCTGTAGGTTCTGGTTGCTACGAATTCGCCCAGCTTATGTCCTACCATATCTTCGGTTACATATACCGGAACGTGTTTCCTGCCGTCATGAACTGCAATTGTGTGACCAACCATCTGTGGGAAGATTGTAGAACGGCGGGACCAGGTCTTGATTACCTGCTTCTGTCCTGCTGCATTCATAGCGTCTACTTTCTTTAACAGATGTGCATCTGCAAATGGTCCTTTTTTCAGTGAACGAGCCATGTGTTCTTAACCTCCTTTAACTATTTGATGGTTCTGCCATCACGTCTTCTTACGATCAACTTGTTAGACTGCTTGTTTTTCTTTCTGGTCTTCAGACCCAGAGCAGGCTTGCCCCATGGTGTGCATGGGCCTGGACGGCCGATACCACACTTGCCTTCACCACCACCGTGTGGATGGTCGTTGGGGTTCATTACGGAACCGCGGACTGTAGGTCTGATACCCATGTTGCGCTTCCTGCCAGCTTTACCAATGTTGATCAGGGAGTGTTCGCCATTGCCCACAACACCGATTGTTGCGCGGCAGATGATTGGAACCATTCTCATTTCGCCTGAAGGTAAACGTAAGGTGGCGTACTTGCCTTCCTTAGCCATCAGCTGTGCTGAATTACCGGCTGAACGGACTAACTGGCCGCCCTTGCCAGGATATAACTCAATGTTGTGTACCTGAGTACCAACCGGGATGTGATACAGTGGCATGCAGTTTCCAATCTTTGCCTCTGCTGTATCGCCGCTCATAACCTTCATTCCGTCGGTTAAGCCCTGTGGTGCCAGGATATATGCCTTCTCGCCGTCTGCATAACAGATAAGAGCGATGTTGGCTGTTCTGTTTGGATCGTACTCAATTCCGATAACAGTTGCCGGAATACCATCCTTGCTGTTTCTCTTGAAGTCGATGATTCTGTATTTTCTTCTGCTGCCGCCGCCTCTGTGACGAACAGTGATTTTACCCTGATTGTTACGACCAGCGTTCTTGTTCAGGGATACTACCAGAGATTTCTCCGGAGTGTCCTTTGTGATTTCCTTGAAATCAGAACCGGTCATATGTCTTCTGGAAGGTGTATAAGCATTATACTTCTTAATTCCCATGACATTTTACTCCTTTTCTTTTTCTTTTCACGGCGTGTGTCTTTGGTTGGGATATCTGGGATATACCGGATGCCGTATAAGTTCTCCGTCCGGGTGTATCCGGCGGGTGAGAGTTTGTCAGATTGAGTTGTCATCAACCGTGACAGGTTACGCTCAACTAGGCTTCGGAAGATACATCCTCACTCCGTTCGGAGTATCCGCTTTCACGCTAGGCTCGAGAAAACCTCACCAAGCGTTCAATGCGTCGCCAAGTTTCGGTAATGGCATTCGCACTAAGCTCGAAAAGACCTCGCTAAGTGCTTACAGCCCCTGGAAAATCTCAATCTCTTTGCTGTCTTCTGTCAGCTTTACGATTGCTTTCTTGGAAGCAGCTGTCTTGCCGAAGGTCATTCCCCTTCTCTTGGTCTTGCCTTCGCAGTTCATGGTGTTCACGCTGGCCACCTTGGTGCCTGGGAACATTTTCTCAACAGCCTCTTTAATCATAGACTTGTTAGCGTCTACATGTACCATGAAAGTATACTTTCTATCGCCCATGGCATTCATGCTCTTCTCAGTGATGACTGGTTTTAAAATGACGTCATAGTACTTGATATCTGCCATTATGCGTACACCTCCTCGATGGATGCAACAGCAGCTTTGGTAGCCACTACTGTGTTGTACTTCAGAATGTCGTATACGTTGATGGAGCCGACCTGAGAGGTCTTAACGTCTGCAATGTTCCTTGCAGATAATACTGTATTCTGATCATTGTCAGCCAGAACCACCAGTGCCTTGGATACCTTCAGGTTATCCATAACATTCTGGAACTTCTTGGTCTTAATCTCGTCAAACTTAAGCTCATCTACCACGATAAACTTGTTGTCCTGAACACGGCTGGTCAGAGCAGACCTGAGAGCGGCTCTCTTTTCCTTCTTGTTCAGTCTGATGGTGTAATCTCTTGGTGTGGGAGCGAATACGACGCCGCCGCCCTTCCACTGAGGAGACCTGGTTGAACCCTGTCTTGCATGACCGGTTCCCTTCTGTCTCCACGGCTTTCTGCCGCCGCCGGAAACCTCAGAACGTGTCTTTGCTTTCTGTGTTCCCTGACGTTTATTTGCAAGCTGTGCAACAACTGCAAGATGTACCAGATGCTCGTTAACTTCTACACCGAACACGGCATCGTTCAGTTCTAATGTGCCAACTTCGTTACCTTCCATATTGTAAACAGATACGTTTGCCATTTGTGTGTTCCTCCTTTCCTATAAAAGCTTACCTTTCAACCTTAACGGTTTCTTTAATTGTTACCAGGCTCTTCTTTGGTCCTGGTACTGCGCCCTTAACCAGAATCAGGTTATTGTCAACATCAACCTTGACAACCTCCAGATTCTGAACGGTAATCTGCTTGCTGCCCATGTGACCTGGCATTCCCTTGCCCTTGAATACGCGGCCTGGGGTTGTAGCGGAACCGTTGGAACCCTGATGGCGATGGAACTTGGAACCATGTGTCATAGGTCCTCTGTGCTGTCCATATCTCTTGATGGCGCCCTGGAAGCCTTTACCCTTGGAAATAGCGGTTGCATCAATCTTATCGCCTGCTGCGAAGATGTCTGCCTTAATCTCATCTTTTACGGAATACTCCTCCGCATTCTCAAACTTGAATTCTCTTACATATCTCTTGCAAGAAACGCCAGCCTTATCAAAATGGCCTTTCTGTGGCTTGCTGACCAGTTTGTCCCTCTTGTCAACGAAACCAACCTGCACTGCTTTGTAACCATCGTTCTCAGCTGTCTTAACCTGTGTTACCACACAAGGTCCTGCCTGAAGTACGGTTACCGGAACTAAAGCACCATTCTCATTGAAGATCTGGGTCATTCCGACTTTTGTTGCTAAAATCGCTTTCTTCATTGTCTTACCTCCTGTTTCATGATCTACAGCGGAATGCTTTCGCATTCATCCTAGAACAGCCTAATATACGTGGAACACTATGAACCGCCTGGCGGTATGTTGATTCCTCAACAGGAAATGCAGTGTTGCTTCTATATTTAAACCCTTCAGGATATAAACATTTTTTCTTGAAAACAAATTACCCTATGGTCGCTCTATTTTGTTTTCATCTTGATGTCGATGTACACACCAGCTGGCATTTCCAGTCTGGACAGCGCATCAACTGTTTTCTGGCTCGGAGCTGTGATGTCGATGAGTCTCTTGTGAGTTCTCTGCTCGAACTGCTCTCTGGAATCTTTGTACTTATGAACCGCACGCAGAATGGTTACTACCTCTTTCTTGGTTGGTAACGGCACCGGTCCGCTCACCTGTGATCCTGTCTTCTTTACAGTCTCGATGATTTTTCCGGCGGACTGATCTACCAACTGATGATCATAAGCCTTTAAAGTGATTCTCATTACTTGACTTGCCATAAAAAAGTCGCCTCCTTTTCGCACTTTCAAACCAAGTACGACAAGCGGTGACTGTACACGTTTCCGTGTGTGTCCTAACAGAACTCCACACTGATTCTGCGTTCTAACATTGCAGTTTCTTTAATTGGTACAGTGACTTGTCGCCAGTTTCCTAACTTGACATTCGCTCCACGGAAAACCTGCCTCACTTTGTGGGCAGCAACCTCTCGCTTCAACGCTATCATGCCACAGCCTTTATATGATAGCACACATTCCAAATAAATGCAAGTATTTTTTTTCAATTTTCACAGCCAATTTTCAGAGCCAATCTTCAGAGTTTTTCCCGGAGCTTTCCCGTTCAGGCGGACCGCGGTCTCATCAAGCAAAAAAAGGAAAGACCTCCCATATAATATAGAAGTCTTTCCTTATATGAATCATTTCATTCCCATACCAGCACCGCGCCAGGCTGTTTACTCTGTGCAGTATGGCTCTGTGGGCTCCTGTGCGTAAGAATCCACATCACTGTCATCATCCGCCTTTGTCAGCTCACCGGATCCGTTGGTTGTAAACTTGACGCCGTCGCTGTTCTTTACATTGCTGCCCTTCATAACCTTACCGGAAGCATTGACCACATAATTCCTGCCCTCCACCCGGTAGCATACATACTTCTGTCCGTCCGTTGCCTTCTGGAGTTTTCCCTTATAATATAAGTAGTTATCCTTAACCCCGTTGACGCCCCGTCCATTGTCCAGGAAATAGAAATCGCTCTTATTGCCGTCGTCCTCGGTCACCTTCATCTTTCCCTTCTGGACACAGCTCTTATTCTTATCGCCAAAGTAGAACGCGGTCCAGTCATCCTCGCCGGAACCGGTGTAGACCTTCTTAAGTCCATACACAGGATTGCCCAGGTGGTTGAACAGGTAGGACTTGCCGTTCAGCTTCACGATGTCGCTGGTGGTAAGGCGGTCGGAATCAGCCGCCCTCGGTTTGCCGCTGTTGTTGAAGTAGAACCACTCCACCGCCTCATCGTAGCCGCTCAGCTCCTCGGGCGGTTCGATGGAATACCAGCCTATTTTGGCCTTGCCGTCCGAACCAAAATACATAAAATCCTGGATGGAATCATTGGTGGTGGACTTTACATTTTTCCATCCTGTCTGCATGGCTCCGCCCTCGTCAAAGCAGTAGTAAGTGCCGTCTATCTTACGGGCGGTGTAATCACCGTCCGAGCTGTCCGGCGCGTATTTCTTTCCATTGGACGAAAAATAGTACCAGTACCGTCCGTCATCATCGGTCACGCTGTCAATCCCCGGCGTCACCTTGTCTCTGTTGTCGTCATCGTCATCCGGCGGATACAGCTTCTGCCACCCTGTCCTCATAACGCCGTCCGAACCGGTATAATACATATCATCCAGAATCCAGCCAATCTCCATACGGCCGTCACCGTTAAAGTGATACCATTTATTATCAATCTTTTTCCAGGCATCCGTAATTACCTTGCCGCTGCTGCTGAAATAATACCACTCATATTCTCCCTGGTCCCCGGTAAGCTTCAGCCACTTGTCCGTGAGCATGATGCCGTTGCTGTCCATATAATAATCAGACTCAACCCATGCGTTGGTAGCCATGACACCCTCGCCGTTGAGATAGCGCCACTGGTTGTCCGCCCCTTTTTTCCACGTATTATATATTTTATTCCCGTTGGAATCATAGTAAACCCAGGTGCTCCCCGATTGAGCCCAACCCTCTGCTGCCAGGGCAGTTATCGTAGCCGTACCAAAGCACAGCACTGCCACCAGGGCCCACACCGCCACCATCTTTTTCTTCATATGCTCAACTCCTCTTCCCATCTGCATTCACGCATATCAGCCCGTATTCCGCCGGGGCTGATAATCCTATGGTATATTGTATCAAGGCTCCCTCAATTATTCAACCTAATTTATCTTTCAATTCTATTACAATTTAGCCAGGCTGTTTCTATTTTTCGGAAAATGCAGCGAATGCTTGACGGCGCCGCAGCTCTTAGACTATACTCATTATTATCACTATTATATATGGAAGAAACGAGGTTAAATAAATATATGTGGCTTGCAGACGAGTGGAAGGATTACGAAGTGATAGACTGTTCTAAAGGCGAAAAGCTGGAGCGCTGGGGCGATTACCTCCTGGTGCGCCCGGACCCGCAGGTTATCTGGGACACCCCCAGGAACCATAAGGGCTGGAAAAAGATGAACGGCCACTATCACCGCAGCAGCAAGGGCGGGGGCGAGTGGGAATTCTTCCATCTTCCGGAACAGTGGTCCATTGGATACAAGGGGCTTACATTCAATCTAAAGCCCTTTAGCTTTAAACACACCGGCCTGTTTCCCGAACAGGCTGCCAATTGGGACTGGTTTGGCGCCAGGATCCGCGGGGCCGGACGTCCCGTCAAGGTACTGAACCTGTTTGCATATACAGGCGGAGCCACCCTGGCCGCTGCCAAGGCAGGCGCCAGCGTCACTCATGTGGACGCCTCCAAGGGCATGGTGGCCTGGGCCAAGGAAAACGCCCAGTCCTCGGGCTTGTCCGAAGCGCCCATACGCTGGATTGTGGATGACTGTGTGAAATTCGTGGAGCGGGAAATACGCAGGGGAAACCGCTATGATGTGGTCATCATGGATCCTCCCTCCTATGGCCGTGGGCCGAAAGGGGAAATCTGGAAAATAGAGGATGCCATTCACCCTCTGGTCAAGCTTTGCGCCCAGCTTCTGTCAGACAAGCCGCTGTTCTTTCTGATAAACTCCTACACCACCGGGCTGGCTCCCGCAGTCCTTTCCTACATGATAGGCGTGGAAATCTCCCCCCGCTTTGGCGGAACCGTATGCGCCGAGGAGGTGGGCCTTCCCGTCACCCAGACCGGCCTGGTGCTGCCCTGCGGGGCATCCGGTCGGTGGGAGGCATAGCGCGGTCAAAAAAAGTCCCCCATCAGGATTCACTGATGCGGGGCTTTTTTGACTGGATCGTATTTCTTTCTTTTTTGTTTTACATAATTCCGTACTTATCGAAGGAGGCTTTAGCGGCCATACCGTTCTTAATGGCCTCAGCCACCATTTTCTCTCCGGTCGCCTTCTCAATGGCCCTGACAATCACCTCCTCCTCAATCTCCTTGGGGATGACCAGGACACCGTCCAAATCCCCAAATATAATATCGCCGGGATTGATTTTCACTCCCTCCATGTCAATGGGAACCCTGTAATCAATCACCTTTCCTCTGGGTCCCTGGTCCTGCGCATATCTTCCATAGGAGAAGCACGGAAAATCCAGGTCCAGGATTCCGTTGGTGTCACGGTGAAATCCATTTACCACAGCGCCGGCCGCGCCCAGTATCTTCATCCTTGTACACATCAGCTCCCCTACCAGGGCATATGTGGGAGACGACCCCGTACATATATATACCTCATTTTTCTTAAGGTCGTCCAATGCCTCCAACATAAGGCCAAAGCTCTGCCTCATGATTGGGTTCTGTCCCTCCGATACTGTCTCCAGAGCATCTGCCTCCAGAACGGTCATGGCCCTTCCGGCCATCACCATATTTTCCCGCATGGGCTGAATCCTCCATGGCAGGAACTGATGGAGATAGTTCATCTTATCCAATATATCACCTATAACAGATGAGTACAGCGTTTCTCTCATGAGAGCAAAAAGCTCGTCATCATTTTTCCATGTAACCATGATTTAATAAATTCCTCTCATTCATATATAATTGTTCACTGCCAATAAGGATTACAGGCTCTGCCCCATGGCCGCGGAAATCTTTTCGCAGATTTCCTTTAATGCCTCATGGCATTTCTTCTCCAGCTCAGCGTCAAAGTATTGGATAATTCCACTCAGACTGAGAGCCGCCTCAATCTTGCCTCCATAACCGAATATGGGGTATGTAATACATTTCAAATAAGGTTCACTTTCCCCTTCATTGGTGGCATAACCGTTTCTCCTGACGGTATCCAGGACCTGTCTGTACTCATCCTTATCCGTGATGGTCCTCTCTGAATACGAGGCAAAGGAACAATGGCTGATAATTTTCTCCCTGACCTCTGCCGCAGAATAGGCGGTGAGCACCTTTCCCGCTCCTGTATTATGCGCCTCCACTTCACCGCCAATCTTAGAGTTCAGGTCAAAGACAACAGCGTTTGCATTGGGCACCACACGGTCAATCAGCACGATCCGTTCGCCTTCAAGCACAGACAAATGGGCAATCAGATTCAACTCTGTTGTAACCTTCTCCAGGTAAGGCCTGGCAGCTTCCACAACGCTTATAAACTGAAATGCATTGCTGCTCAGCACGTAAATGGACATGCCAAGGCTGTAACGCTTGGAAATCTCGTCGTATCTGACGAATCCTTCTTCTTCCAGGGTCGTCAGTACCCTGACCATGGTTCCCTTGCGCATATCCGCCCTCTCGCTGATTTCAGTCAGCGTCATGCTTTTATGGGCACTGTCAAAGAGCTTTAATACCTTTAATGCCTTTTTTACTGATGAGATTGTATATTGACTTTCCCGTTCCATTCACCCAACTCCAAACCTTTTTATTTATTATAGTTTATGTGCTTGCCCGCGGTCAACCGGTTAATCCCTCCCCTACTTCGAGAACAGTCCCGGGAGGAAGGTTGAAAAGCCCGGAAAGAACACAAACAGGAGCTGCACAAACAGCATCACAAACAGGAAGGGAAGGATTGCCTTCGTCATCTTCGATATCTTGGCTCCGCTGATTCCCTGGGCTACGAACAGGTTGATTCCCACAGGAGGCGTCATCATGCCCAGCATGGTCCCCACTGTAAGCAGAATGCCAAAGTGCAGCGGGCTGACTCCCAATCCTTTTAAGGTCGGCAGGAACAGCGGCGTATAAATCAGTACCTGGGAAGCCGTCTCAAGGAAGGTTCCTGTTACAAAACAGAGCAGCACGAAGAGAATCAGAATCACATGGACGTTGCCTGTAATGCCCAGAATTACGTTTCCAATGAGCTGCGGGATCTGATTTAGCGTAAGGTAGCGTGAAAATGCCATTGCAAATGCCAGGATGAATACGGTGGTTCCTGCGGTCACAGCTCCTTTGTAGAGTATGCCGGGCAAATCCGGCAGTTTAAGCTCCTTTGTGATAAACAGTCCCACAAACATGGAATACACCACTACCACTACGGTTGTTTCCGTGGGAGTAAAGATGCCGCTGTATATGCCGCCCAGGATAATGACCGGGGCAAGGAGAGGCCAGATTGCCTCCTTAAAACTGGCAGCCACCTTTCTCCACTCAAACTCGCCCTCATCGGACTTATAACCGTTCTTCTTGGAAATCACATAGGTGGTGAGGGCCAGGGCTGCGGTCATGATAAATCCTGGTATAAATCCGGCCATGAACATCTCACCAATAGACACCTCGCCGGCAATACAGTAAAGCACCATAGGAATCGACGGCGGAATCAGGACCCCCAGAGAACCTGCGCTGGCTGTCAGTGAGGCAAAAAAATCCCTGTCGTACCCCTTTTCCACCATGGGAGGAATCATCATTGCACCCACAGCGGCAACCGTACCCGGAGAAGATCCTGAGATGGCCGCGAAAAAAGCGCAGGCCAGCACGGTTATGATTCCCAGCCCTCCATGAATGTTACCCACAAGGCTGGCCGCAAAATTTACCAGCCTCTTGGAAAGGCCGCCGGTCTCCATGAGATAGCCAGCCAGGATGAACATGGGGATGGCCAGGTATGTATAAGAGTCCAATCCTGTAAACGCCATCTGTGATACGAATGCCAGGGGCATGCCCTTGGCCAGGACCGCCGCCACAGTTGACAGTCCGATACTGAACGATACCGGTATCCCAAGGAATACAAATACCAGAAATACTGCCATCATCATCAGAAATATGCTCATGATTCGGTTTTAACCTCCTTATTCCGGACTATCATTTTAAATACCGCCTGCAGGAATCTGAACGCAATCAGACAGAACATGACGGCAACCAGTGCATAAAGGCCTGCCATAGGAATTCTGAGGGAGGCGGACAGCTGTTTGGAAAGGCTGGCATTATAGATGATTTGTCTGGAGTTGTAAGCGATAACCAGGCTGACGGCAGCGCACAGCAGCTTTACCACAATGTCCAGCACAAACCGCACGCGGGGCGAAAGCACATTGTCAATCAGCTCCACCCTGACATGGGCATTGTCCAGCACGGCAGCGCTGGCGCCGCAGTATATCAGGATAATGAATACATACCTGGAAAGCTCCTCTGTCCACGCCAGAGGGAGATTGAACACAAAGCGGAACAGCACCTGGAGAAAACACACCACTATCAGAATTGTAAACAAAAAAACAATCAGATAGTATTCAAAGTTTTTCTTTTTTTTCATTGATACGTAACCCCTTTCTGTGAGACAGCTACTGCACCGATGCAATGATATCCAGCAATTCCTTATATTTGTCCGGATTTATCTCATTACCGTATTTTTCACTGACTCCCTTTACAGCCTCCCTGAATTCATCCTTTGCCTCAGGAGTAAGCTCCACCACCTCAACACCAGCTTCCTTCATCTTCTCAAGGGCCAATGCATCTTCAGACTCACAGCTCTCTTTCATATACTCAGTGGCAATCTTTATACCATCGTTCAGAATCTGCTGGTAGGATGGATCCAATTTATCATACCAATCCTTGGATACTACAAATGTGACAAAGGTAAATACGTGGCCATCCAGGGTAAGGTACTTCTGAACCTCATGAAGCTTATTGGCATATATGTTCATAAGAGGATTTTCCTGGCCGTCAACAACGCCCTGCTGCAATGCGGAAAACAGCTCGCTGAACGCCATAGGAGTAGGATTGGCGCCCAATGCCTCAAACACCTCCAGATGAATCGGCGTGGTCATGGTCCTGATTTTTAATCCTTTCATATCCTGCACGCTGTTAATCGGATGTTTGCTGTTGGTTGTATGGCGGAAGCCAAAGTTTCCAAAACCAAGTCCCACATAGCCGATGCTCTCAAGCTCCTTTAACAGGGACTGTCCAAACTCGCCTTCCCAAACAGCCTCTACCTGCTTTTCGTTGTCAAACAGATATGGCAGGGACAGCAGTCCGAAATCTTTTGAAAAGTTTCCAATGATATCCGTGCCGCAGGGAAGCATGTCTGCCACACCCAGCTTCAGCCCCTCAAAAACTTCCTGGTCATTTCCAATCTGGGCGCCTGTGAATATCTCTACCGTAAAGTTTCCCCCGGTCTGTTCTTCTATGTATTCCTTCATCTTGTTTACAGCCACTGCTTCAAAATGATTGTCAGCCACACCCACGCTGACCTTCATGGTCACTTTCTGACCTGGCTGTGCTCCGGCGTCTGCCGAAGCGCTCTGGGACGCCTCTCCCTTGGGCGCCTGTGATGCTGTCTGTCCCCCTGTGCCGCCACATGCTGTCAATAACATACTCCCCGCCAATAATGCTGCTAACATTCTCTTCTTCATCTTGAAAAAACTCCTTCTCTCATCATATTTTTATTCCACAACCGCTCCCTTGGATGCAGATGCGCTGATTCTTCTGTATGTCCTCAAATATCCCCGCTTCACTTCTTTTTCCACAGGAACAAAATTCTTCCTGCGTTCCTCAAGTATTTCCTCCGGTACCTTAAGCTCTATGCTTCTGGCATCAACATCAATTTCAATCACATCCCCATCCTGTATCAGAGCAAAGTCCCCCTGTTCATATGCCTCCGGAGAAATATGGCCCACGAAAAGTCCGCGGTTGGACCCCGAAAATCTTCCGTCCGTAATCAGGGCGCACGTGTCGGACAGACCCATCCCCTCCAGATACTTCATGGTTTTGTACATCTCAGGCATGCCAGGTCCGCCTTTTGGACCCTCGTACATCAGGACCATGCAGGTGCCTGGTTTTACTCTGCCTTCCAGCACAGCCTCATAGGATTCCTCCTCGGTGGTAAAGACCTGGGCACGGCCTGAATATCTGAACATGTGCTTTGGCACGGCCGCCGGCTTAATTACACATCCTAAAGGCGCTATGTTTCCCTTTAATATGGCAACGCCTCCTGTGGGAGCAAAGGGCTCCTCGGCCGTTTTGATCATGTTCCTGTTATTGGTATAAGAAAACCGCGGCAATTCCTCTCCAATGGTAAGACCTGATACCGTCAGGGTATCCTTGTGCAGGTATTTCTCTATCTCCTTCAATACAGCCGGGACACCGCCTCCCTCGTAAAAATCAACCATATCGAATTCCGATGCCGGGTAAATAGAGGCCACCTGGGGAATCCTTTTGCTAAATTCATCAAACACACTGAGCGGCAGCTCCCCAGTCCGGCCTCATGATAAATTGCCTGGAGATGAAGGATACCATTGGTGGAGCCTCCCATGGTCAGAAGGTGCATAACCGCATTCTCAAATGCGTGCTCTGTCAGGATATCCCTTGTGGTAATTCCCTTTTGAACCAATTCCACAATTTTCTCACCTGTCTCAACCCCCTTTGCCATGCGGGCTGCCAGGACCGCCGGAATGGTGCTGCTTCCCATCAGAGACATGCCCAGACTCTCTGATAATGCACTCATGGTATTAGCAGTTCCCAGCATGGCGCAGGAGCCGGGACACGGTTCCGCGATATCCTCAATATGACGGAACTCCTCTTCGTCAATCCTGCCCTGTTGTTTCCACCCAATCGCCTCGGTTACAATGTTTCCGTCGTAATGCCGGCCGCAGTAGGACGCCGGATACATGGGCCCTCCATTCAGGAAAATGGCCGGCATCTCCAGTCTGGCCGCAGCCATCAGCATACCGGGCACAATCTTGTCACAGGATCCCAACAGCACCAGCCCGTCAAAGCGGTGAGCCCTGACCATGCACTCAATCGATGATGCGATCAAATCCCTGGTTGGCAGGATGTAGCGCATCCCCTCATGGCCTTCCGCAATGCCGTCGCAGGGAGCCACTGTGGAGAACTCCATGGGCGTTCCTCCTGCCTTGATAATTCCCTCCTTTACGCTCTCGCACAGTTGCTTCAATACAAAATGCCCCGGCGTCGCATTGGTATAGCTGTTTGCAATAGCAATGATGGGTTTGCTCAGCTGTTCCCCGGTGAATCCCATGGACTTGTACAGAGCACGCTTTAGAGCTCCCTGTTCCCCCTTTAAAATATCGTTTTC
>JAJQEA010000361.1 GCA_021201905.1 Clostridia bacterium | reverse complement strand
AGCAGAAACAGATAGCCACCTCCAAGGAGGAGCAGAAGCAGATAGCCACCTCCAAAGAGGAGCAGAAACAGATAGCCACCGCCAAGGAAAAGCAGAAACAGATAGCCACCTCCAAGGAGGAGCAGAAGCAGATAGCCACCTCCAAGGAGGCGCAGAAGCAGATATCCACTTCCAGGAAGAAGCAGGAGCAGATAGGCACATCCAAGGAGGAACAGAAACAGATAGGCACATCCCAAAAGAGCCGGAAACAGATCGGGACAGCCAAGAAGAACCAGAAGCAGATAACTGCTTCAAAATCCGAAGACAGTGGAACAAAATAGATAATTGGGAATAACTGGAGCGCAAGGCCGGGGGGCTTGCGCTCCCTGTTATTATATGGTATAATGACGAAAGATACTGGCCGGACCGCGGACATCCAGGGAGGGATGGCACGGTGAGGGCATTTGATACGGTTACACGGAGCGCAAATTGGACAAACAGCCGGAAGAAAGCAGGTTTCAGACACATTCTGGTGCGATTGGGGTGGGGTATGTTTTCTTATATTAAAAATCAGTGGCTTTCAATCTCCTTGAAGAAAAAGCTGGGCGCATTTTCCGTGGTTGTCATTCTGGTCATGGGGTTATCCATTGCCTTTAATATGCTGGTCATGAATTTCTCCCTGGAGAGTTTTAACGTGATACTCAATGACAATTCCCTCTGCTATGATGTACAGGAGTCCATGGAGCAGGAAGCCAATGCCTTTGAGCTCTATGTGAGGGAGCAGACCTGGGAGAACGCAAAGCAATACAGGCTGGCCTGTTTTAAGACGGAGAGCAGCATTGACGCCCTGCCCTTTGACTATGAGGTCATTGGACCAGAGCGGTATGCCAGGACATGGAATATTAAGAACGGCTATGAAGGCTACCAGTCTTTCCGGGACCAGGTCCTGCACATGGACCAGTCGGAGGAGGGATTTGTGGAGCAGTTGTACAGGGTATATGGAATGCAGGGCTATCTGCAGACCTATGCCAGGAGGCTGATGCAGTCCACCCTGAAGGAGGGAAAGCGCAGCTATCAGGAAAAGGTTCCTCTCCTCTATGACCTTCCCTACATGATTATGGCCTGTTCTGTTCTGATGATTATTACGGTCATCTGCCTGACAAAGCTTCTGTCCAATACCCTGATTGCCCCTATGGTAAAGTTGGCCCACAGCTCCAGGGAGATTGCCAGAAATGATTTTGGGGGAGAGGACCTGGTGGTGGAGAACCGGGATGAGATGGGAGAGCTGGTCCAGGCATTTAATAAGATGAAGCATGCCACAGAAGGGTACATCAATACCCTGAAGGAGAAAAATGAGATGGCGGAGCGCCTCCATAAGGAGGAGGTGGATCGCATCGAGATGGAGAAACGTCTGGACGCGGCCCGTCTGGAGCTTCTTAAGAGCCAGATTAATCCCCATTTCCTGTTTAACACGTTGAATATGATTTCCTGCATGGCGAAACTGGAGGAGGCCCAGACCACGGAGCGGATGATATCCAGTCTGGGAAATCTGTTCCGCTATAATCTTAAGACCTCAGAGCAGATTGTACCCCCTGAATCAGGAGCTTAAGGTTGCGCAGGACTATATGTACATACAGCAGATGCGTTTTGGCAGCCGCATCCGTTATGACCTCCAGCTGGAGGTGGACGGCAGCGAGACTATGATACCGGCCTTTACCCTTCAGCCGCTGGTGGAAAATGTCATCATACACGGCATAGCCAGGAAGGAAGAGGGCGGACGGATATTTTTAAGGATATGGAAACGGACGGATAAGATAGCCATATCCCTGGCAGATACCGGCGTTGGAATGGATGAGGAGACGCTGAAACGGCTTATGGACGCCCTCAAGGGCCACCGTACAGCCAGGGTGGGAATTGGGCTGGGAAATATATACCAGAGGATTAAATCCATGTATGAGGATGGGGACCTGAGAATTTACAGCAGGGCAGGCAAGGGAAGTATGGTACAGATTATCCTGCCTGCCGTCCGGGAAGAGGACTATCAGAAGATATAAGGGGGGAACCAATGTTACATTTACTGATTGCGGATGATGAGATAATTGAGAGACAGGTTCTTTATAAGACGCTGCAAAAGAATCTGGGGGACAGGTGCCGGATATTCCAGGCAGCCAACGGCAGGGAGGCCCTTAAGATTTATGAGGAGGAGAAAATACAGATTGCCATTCTGGATATTGAGATGCCGGGCATAAACGGCATAGAAGCCGCCCAGCAGATTCGCCAGGCGGACAAGGACTGCTGCATCATATTCCTGACAGCATTTGATGAGTTCTCCTATGCCAAAAAGGCAATCACGGTGCGGGCCCTGGATTATCTTCTGAAGCCGTACGATGAGCAGGAGCTGATGCTGGTGGTGGAGGAGGCCATGCATATTGCCGGGGAGCAACGGCAGGGCGAAGGGCATGAGGATGAAAATGAGATTTCCGCGCCGGCGGACGCAGAGGAACCGGAGGACGGAGGTCATGCCCGTCTGTCCAAGGTTACGTCGCTGATCAGCCAGTACATACATGAGAATTATATGTTTGACATTTCCATGCAGGATGCCGCCAGGGCCATGAACTATTCGGAGGCCTATTTCTGCAAGCTGTTCAAGCAGTGTTTCGACCAGAACTTCACATCCTACCTGACACAGTACCGGATAAAGGAGGCCAAGAAGATGCTGGGACAGCCAACGGTCAATGTGAAGGAGATAGGAAGGGCAGTGGGCTATGGGGACTCCAATTACTTCACCAAGGTGTTCAAGCGCATAACGGGACAGAGTCCCACGGAATACAGATTGTCTATTTTCCAGAAGGGATAAAGATTATATAAAGACAGAGTATGTAATATTTGCATAAATGAAAAAGGGAAAACAGGTTAAAATCCTACTA
>JAJQEA010000366.1 GCA_021201905.1 Clostridia bacterium | reverse complement strand
CTGGTTCCCTGGTCCGCTAGCCTCTCCAGACCGTCAAAGTCAATGGTAAACCGCCCGTTTTTGAGAATCAGGGGGCTTTCCTTCAGGTTCCGGCCCCATTTCTCCACTGCCCCTGTCAGCGCAGGATAGGCGGGCGTGTTGACGATAATGGAATCTCCCGGTTCTGTGAAGGTATCCACCGCCATGTTGAGGGCCATGTTGATCCTGGGCGAAAACAGCACCCACTCCTGCTCTACGTCACAGTGATACTGCTCCCTCATCCAGTCAGAAACCAGCTTCTCATAACCGTCCGGCAGTTCGGTATAGCCAAAAACCCCATGGTCCAGCCTCTGTTTCATTGCCTCCATAACCGGCTCCGGCGGCGCCAGGTCCATATCCGCCACACCGCAGTACAGATAATCGGGATTATCCCTGTATTCCTGCCTGTATTTTGCGCAAAGGGTGTCACACCGGTCCGTTACATATCTCACTTCCATCCTGTTTCCCTCCTGTTATCTGCTTCATCTTCCATTAACCCGTTCATCCGTTCTATGAATTCCTCAGGCGTGATGTCCCCCCGAAACAGGCGCTCCAGGCTGTCCAGATATCTGGCCGCGTCGGTTCCTTCCAGGAGATTATCCCACCATATGGTATAGCTTGCGGCATGGTCCGTGTATTCGTGTATCTCCTGCATAAGCGGGTTTAGCTGGGCGTCCCCGGTATCCACGTTGATATAGGGGAGGTCGTTTGACTTGCATTTGTAAAGCTCCACCGCCAGCCCCATGGCCATATACTCAGCCAAATCCACGGTAAGCTCCGGATCCCTTGTCCTGCTGCTCACCGCAAAGGCGCTGTCAGGCCCTCCTGTGAAATCATATATGGTGGATTTGCCGGATCCGGTTTCAGGAAAGGGCGCGGCCTTCACCTTGCCGGCCACCTTGGAGGTCTCCCTGTAGACACGGGATGAGGTCCAGCTTCCGTTCAGATACATGGGGGTCTGTCCCTGCATGAAAAGAGCCTCCGCCTCCTCCCTGAGGGCAGTGGCGGAATCAGCCGTAAATGCCCCCATATCCACCAATTGACGCAGCTTCCTGGCAGCCTCCAGGAACCCGGGGTCGCTGTAGTCCGTCCTCTTTGCAGCCGCGTCCGCAACCTTGTCCGGCCCCACTTCCCTGAGCGCCAGAAGGTCGTAATACATGGCAATGGTCCACGGCTCATTGCCGCCCACCGGCATGGGGGTTATGCCGTTGTCCACAAATGTCTGGCATACCCGTATAAATTCATCCCAGGTCATGGGTATTTCCAGGCCATACTGGTCCATCATCTCCATGTTGTAGTACACCATAGCCACGGAACTGTCCAGGGGCAGGGCATATGTCCCGCCGTCAAACTGGATCCCCTTCATCATGGCGTCGTTTAAATGGGACTGGAAACCATCGCTGTAATACTGGCTTACATCCAGCACCTTTCCCGCGTCCACCATGGGCTTTAAGAACTCATGGCTCCAGGTATAAAAGATATCCGGCAGCTCATTGGCGGCTGCCGCGGCCTTGATTTTCGTCTTATACCCTTCATTTTCAGCCGTGTCCACTTCGATGGTAACATTAAATTTATCCTCTGCCTCCCCGGTCAGCTGCTCTATGATACGCGCGGCCTGGTCGTCATCACTTCCATAGATATGCCATAGCCGTATGACCGGCCGCTCTCCCGGACCGTCCTTTACAGGCGCCGCCCGATCCGGCCGGACATCCCCATCCTTATCCGCCCTGCGGCACGCCCCCAATCCAAGAACCGCGGCCATGACGCAAATCCATATGGTTAAATGTCTCAAACCCTTCATCCCTTCCCTCGCAGCGTCTTCCTGTTATCCCTTCACAGCTCCGGCCGTAGCTCCCTCCAGTATGCGTCTGGAACAGAGCACAAACATGATGAGGATTGGGATAACCGACAGAGCGACTCCGATGTATACGGTTCCATAATCGTTCTTATATACTCCCTGCATCTGCTGTACCAGAATGGGCAGTGTGAATTTGTCCTGGGAAAACAAAAGGATGGACGGCTTCACAAAGGCGTTCCAGGATTCCACAAAGGTAAAGATGGCCTGGGTAGCCACCCCCGGCATGATGATTGGAAAAATGATTTCGTTAAATATGCGGAATTCACCGCACCCGTCTATGCGGGCGCTCTCAATCAGTTCATCCGGCACATAGGAATCAATGTACTGTCTGTTCCAGAATACCATGGCTGGCGGCGCAAAACAAGTAATAAGAAGGGCCGCGTAATTGTCCAGCATATGTATGTTGTTCATGAGCTGGAAATACCCGATAATGCCTAACTGGCCCGGAAGCATCATGGTTGCCAGCACCAGCCAGAATAACTGCTTGTTGTACTTAAATTTATACTTGGCAAAGCCATAGGCTGTCAGCGCTCCCACATAAACCGTGATTACGGTGCTGGCAAGGGAGATAAACAGGCTGTTGAGGAGTCCCTTCCATATATTTACATTTGCAGCCAGGTGCTGGTAATTGGTCTTTAAGGATTTTCCCGGCGTCATCTGAAAGGAGGTGGCCAGGGCGGCGTTGTCATGGGTGCAGTTGATAATCATGTTGTAAAAGGGCACGATGCAGATAAGTGCCAGCAGTACCAGAACTGCGTAGGTCATTGCCCGGAAAAGCTTTGTCTTTACACTGTACTTCCTGAGTTCCTTTTTTTCCATTTAAAAATTCCTCTCCTTCCCTGCCGTATATTTCATAAATATAAGAGAAAATACGATGATGATAACAAACAGGCCGTAAGAAATGGCGGAGCCGTATCCGTAATCATAATTCTGGAATGCGATATTGTACATATACATAACCATGGTCAGGACAGATTTGCTGGGTCCTCCCGGGGGGGGGGGGGGGGGGGGGGGGGGGGGGGGGGGGGGGGGGGGGGGGGG
>JAJQEA010000048.1:1680-27596 GCA_021201905.1 Clostridia bacterium | reverse complement strand
GTGGCCATGGTTCCGTTTAAATCTTTTAAACCCCCCCCCCCCTGAAAATCCATAGCAGGCCGCGGCGGCCCCTGCAATCATTAAAATCCAGACCACGGCGGGAATCCTTCTTCCATGTCCGGCCTCCACCAAAAGCCACGCGTAATACCCTGCCCTGGTGTGCTCATAGAGCACCAGCATCACGCCTCCCAGAACCACGGATACAAGGTAAATGCCCGCCACGGATTTAATCACCTCTTTAGGGCTTTTCAGATGATAAGCGGCCACAGCCATCAGGCTGCTCACCGCAACATACGTCCCCAATATCTCCACTGCGGCCGGAATACCGGGTGCCAGGCTCACCACACAGGACCATATGCCGCCGATGACGGCTCCGGCCAGAATACGCCGCTTTGTGGTCCTGTATGATAAAACCCTGTTTAAGATGGTCAGAACCATCATGTCCATAATGGTATTGACCGCGAATACCACATCTATGTATACTGTATAAACCACTCAGTCCGGCCTCACCTCCCTGGCAAACTTTCTGAAAGCCATTATAGCGGTTTCAAAGCGCGGATGTTGTCGAAATAACCGAGAACAGGTACAATATTTATCGACAAAATTCGAGTCCCATACTAAATATGGCGTTTTTATCCCCAAAAAGCCGGAAAGCCGCCGCCACACCCATATCAGGTATGGCGGCAGCTTTCCGGCTGTACGCGTCTCTGTTTAATTGTTCTGTCTCTGAATCACCCGCCTCATGGCTGATTCACCACATTCTGAGGCGTTCCTGCCATAAACTGCACCAGGTTTTCCACCGCAATATCCATCAGTCTCTGTCTGGACTCCCTGGGCGCCCAGGCTATGTGGGGTGTAATCAGTATGTTTTTCGCTCCTAAAAGGGGATTATCCTCCTGTATGGGCTCTGTGGAAACCACATCCACGGCAGCGCCTCCTATCTTACCGCTGTCAAGCCCTTCCCTCAGATCGGCTTCCTCCACCAGCTGCCCTCTGGACGTGTTGATAATCAGGACCCCATCCTTCATCTTCGCGAGGGTTTGGCGGTTGACAATTTTCTCTGTCTCCGGGAACAGCGGACAGTGCAGGCTGATCACATCGGAACAGGCTAGCAGCTCTTCCAGGTCCGCGTACCGGCAGCTGTCCGTCTCCAGGTCTTTATCCTGATACCGGTCAAAGGCCAGCACCTTCATGCCCAGAGCCTGCGCGATAACAGCCGTGCGCCTTCCGATGCGCCCGAATCCGATGATTCCCATGGTCTTTCCCACAAGTTCTGTCAGAGGATACTTCCAGAAGCACCAGTCCTTACAGCGGGTCCATTCCCCGGCCTTTACACAGTCAGCATGGGCGCCCGCGTGATGGCACAGCTCCAGTAACAGGGCAATGGCGTACTGGGCCACTGCGTCCGTGCCGTAGGAAGGAATGTTGGACACCGCGATACCGGCTTCCCCGGCGGCATGGATGTCCACAATATTGTAACCCGTGGCCAGCACTCCGATGAACCGCAGATTGGGGCAGCTCTCTATTGTCCGGGCGCTTATGGGAGTCTTATTTGTATACACCGCCTCTGCCCGGCCAATGCGTTCCGCCACCTGGTCCTCAGGCGTCCTGTCATACACCGTTAATTCCCCCAGGCTCTCCAGGCCCTTCCAGCTCAGATCCCCGGGATTTTCCGTATATCCGTCCAATACCACAATCTTCATATCAATCATTCCTCCATCATTCTATCAGTCCTCCACCATTGCCCATGCCCGGTTAATCACCCGCTTCGTATTCGCCAGTATGATTTCCCCGTACTCGTCCCCCCAGGGTTTGACCTCCAGGGACAGCACATAGGGCTCCTTTTCACAGAAAAAGCCTTCCTCCTTCAGCACCCGGAAGAATTCCGCCAGCTGCTCCGTGTCATTGGCGCTCTCCGGGAACCCGAATCTGGGATGCTGATCCCCGTAGGCCTCGCAGCCCTCCCTGACCACCGCGTTTCCTATGTGGAAATGGGTGATATAGGGGCGCAGGGTCCGCACCACGTAGCGGGATGTCTCGTAGGTGGTGGAAAAATGGGACAGGTCCGCCATCAGGCCAAAGTTATGATGGGTCATTCCCATATCGGCTGCAAACCGGGCAGCCAGGGGCGCAGGTCCAATTAACGCCGCCTTATCCATATCATAGTCAAATACCTCCAGCTCCACCATCATGCCCTTTTGGGCGGCATGGCTGCACACGGCCCTGGTTGTCTTTAAAAGCTGGGAATATGCCTGTTCCCTGGTATCCGGCTGCCACTTCCCAGCCAAAAAGGCGATGCCCCCGGCCCCCATATACGCAGCCTCGTCCACTGCTTCAACCAGCACTTCTTCCGCCTTCCTGCGCTGCGCCTCCTCCAGATGGTTGGGATTCAGACCCTTCCCCAGGAGGCTGGGCTGGGCGCCGTAGCACACCCGCAGATGGGATTGGTCCAGCATTCGTTTCACCCTTTCCCGGTCCTCCCTGTCCGGGATATGGGTAATCTCCAACACCCCAAAATATGGGTCGCAGCAGATGGCCCTGACCGAATCACACACCGGATAGCTGACCGGCGGGTGGGTCATCCACTGAATGGTGCCCACCTGGAAATATTTCTGGATTGGTTCCTTCATTCTCTGATTCCTCCTGTTCTCCTCCCATTGTCCTGCCTGCGGCGCATCACGGTCCTGCATTTTAATACGATGGATTCCGGGCCATATCCGTACTTTTCCATCAGCTGGCCGTAATCCCCGGACTCGGCAAAATCCACTGCTCCAACCCGTTCCATGGGAACCGGACAGCGCTCTGCCAGCACCTCTGCCACCGCGCTGCCCAGGCCTCCGTATATGCTGTGTTCCTCCACGGTCACGATGGCGCCTGTCTGATCTGCGCATTTCAGAATCAGATCCTGGTCAATGGGCTTTATTGTATGCATGTCCACCACCGCTGCCCGGACGCCCTCCGCCTCCAGGAGCCCGGCTGCCTGGATTGCACTGTGCAGAAGGGTTCCCGTGGTGATTATGGTCACGTCGGATCCCTCCCTTACACGGATGCCCTTCCCAATCTCAAACTTCATATCGTCCCCGTAAAATACAGGGGCCGGGGCCCGGCTCAGGCGCAGGTAAACCGGCCCCTGGTGCTTCGCAATGGCAAACACAGCCTTTCTTGTCTGGGGCCCGTCCGCCGTGGCAATGACCGTCATGTTGGGGATGGACCTCACAAATGCCATGTCTGTTATGGCCTGGTGGCTGGCCCCGTCATAGGAGTCAGACAGGCCGCAGTAAGCGCCGCACAGCTTTACGTTCAGCTTGTCATAGGCAATGAGGCTCTGCACAGGGTCCGCCCCTCTGGTGGTCAGGAACACGGCAAAGGTATTTACAAAGGGAATGAAACCGGTTCTGGCAAGTCCGGCTGCCATGGACACCATATTTAACTCACTGATTCCCACATTAAAATACCGCTCTGAAAACGCATTCCCAAATATACCGCTTTTCGTGGAGGAAGCCACATCCGCCTCCAGTCCCACGACCCTTACATCCTGTTCTCCCAATTCCTTCAGCGCTGCTCCGTAGGCATCACGGATTGCTGTCATTTCTCCCATTACCGTTCACCTCCCAGTTCGGCTTTTGCCTGTGCGTATTCCTGGTCTCCGATGGCCTTTCCATGCCAGATATTCCTGCCCTCCATGAACGAGACGCCCTTTCCCTTTACTGTCTTTGCCAGTATCAGGGAGGGTTTGTCCGCCGTCATCTTGGCCTCCTCCACGGCCCTGCATATATCCTCCACATCATGGCCGTCGCAGGGAATCACATTCCATCCAAAGGCCTCCCACTTGGCCCTTATATCGCCCATGGGCATAATCTCCTCCAGGGTGCCGTCCAGCTGTACCCCATTGTTATCCAGAATGCCTATCAGATGATCCGCCCTGAATTTGGACGCAGCCATGGCTGCCTCCCATACGCATCCCTCCTGTATTTCCCCGTCCCCCATAATCACATATGTATAGGAGTCGTAACCCTTAAGCCTGGCTCCCAGCGCCATTCCCAGCCCTGTGGATAATCCCAGGCCCAGGGGGCCGGTGGAAAGCTCCACCCCAGGCGTCTTGTGTACGCAGGGATGGCCCTGGAGCATACTCCCCATCTGGCGCAGGTTCTTCAATTCGGCCAGAGGAAAGAAGCCTTTGTGGGCCAGTACAAGATAAAGCATGGGAGCTGCGTGGCCCTTTGACAGAATCAGATGGTCCCGGTCCTCCTTCTCCGGATTCATGGGGTCCACATCCATCAGCTCATAGTATAGTGCTGTCAATATCTCCGTGCAGGACAGGGAGCCCCCTGGATGTCCTGTCTGGATACTGTACAGCAGATCCATCAGCTTGCTGCGGAATACAAGGCACAGCTTTTGAAGTGTTTCCTTTCGTTCCTCTCTCATATCTGTATCCCCTCCCTGCTTCTTTTGCCGCTGTCATCCCTGTTCCGGCTTATTGGACCGCATTGTGTGCTTCTGCCGTAAACCCGGTCTGCGATGGGCCTCAGATACCGGATGGATTCCCTGGCTGCTTCCTCCATGGACGGGAGCTGGAATATCTCAGTGCAGTAATTGCCGTCATAACCGCACTCCTTAAAGACCGCCAGAATCTTCTCAAAATCCAGGCCGCACTGTCCCGGATAACGCCGGTTATTGTCGGCCAGATGCACATGGATGTTGTAGCTGCTGTATGCGCGGATGGCCTCATACACATCCTTTTCCTCCAGATTCAGGTGGAATATATCCATCATGAGCCGGAAATTGGGCCTTCCCACCCGGTCCACCATGGCCGCCCCCTCTGCCAGGGTATTGATGAAGTTGGTCTGCATGATGGTCACTGTCTCCAGGGCAATGTCCACCTTTTTCGGGGCCGCGTAGTCCGCCAGCTCAGCAAAGGCGCTCTGAGCCAGTCCATACGTCTCCTCCCGGTCCAGCTCCCCGCAGTACTGTCCCCGTATCCTTCCTATATTGACATTGGCCCCCAGATAGCCGGCAAAATCAATGATTTCCTTTGTCCTCTCCACGGCCTCCCTGCGCACGGACCGGCTGGGATGGGTATAGCTCAAGCCCAGCTGTCCGAAAATCTCACCTGTGCACACCAGTACCACGGACAGGTTGTTTTCCTCTGCTGTCTCCTTCACCTCCTCCCAGTCCAGCTTTCCCGGATTCAGGGTCATCAGCTCCACCCCGTCGTATCCAAGGGCGCCCAGGTCCCCAAAGGTTTTTGCCAGAGGCCCCTGGTATGCCGTCACTGAATCCGCTATGGCCACGTCGGGCGTGGCCGCCTGATAACATAATTTCATCGCTCTCCTCCTCCCGCAAATACAGGCTTTAACGCCTGGTACAGTTCCCGGTAAACACGGTACTGTCTGTCGTATACAGAAGCCCGGACGTCATCGGGCCAAAACACCTCGCCCTCCGCCGCCAGCACCTTTCCAAAGTCCGGCCCAACCTCCCTGATTCCCATGGCCTGGGCAGCGATGATGATATCGCCCAGAGTCTCCGTCTCATTGGACCGGAGCCGTGCCACAGGCACCCCCAGCACATCGGCAAATATCCGGCACCACAGAGGGCTGTTGGCCGCGCCGCCTCCAAGGGGTATGATATCCGGCCTGGGGGCCCGGTCCAGGACCACCTCCAGGCAGTGGCGCTGTGAAAATGCCACCCCCTCCAATACAGCCCTTATGAATGACGGGTAATCCGTCTCCAGTCCTGCCCCATAGAACACGCCTCTGGCCTGTGTATCCCAGACAGGGCTTTGCTCCCCTGCCAGATAGGGAAGCCATATGAGGCCTCCCGCCCCGGCCTGGGCTTCGTCCGCCAGGCGGTCCAGATATGGGTATATACCGCACCCGGCCGCCTGGGCTTCCCGGGCAGCCTCTCTCCCGAATGTATCCCTGAACCAGCGCAGGGACACACAGGCATTGTTGGTGGACTGGACAATGATATACTGTCCGTCATAAGCCCCGCATATGTTCAGCAGCCTGGGGTCCTCCATGGGCCGCGCCCCGATGCTGCACAGCCTTCCGCTGCTTCCTATGGTCAGGGAGAAATCCCCCTTGGCCACGGCGCCTGCCCCTATGGTGGCCGCTACCGTGTCAATGGTTCCGCCTGTAACCGGCGTTCCTGCCGCCAGACCTGTCATGGAGGCCGCCCATTTTGTCACCGTTCCCACGATTTCAGTGGAGCCGCAGGGCCTTGGCAGCAGCCTGGGCGGCAGTCCTGCCTGTTCTGCAATCTCCGTATCCCATTGGCCGGTGCGGATATTCCCCATAAGAGTCAGGCTCATGCGCGGCCGGTTCATGGTAAACTCCCCTGTCAGCTTTTGAATCACATAGCCGCAGGGCACCATCAGTTTATAGGCGCCCTCTATCAAATCCGCCTGGTTCTCCACCAGCCACCGCAGGGCCGGAAGGCAGAAGGATCCGTTGGCAATGCGGTTTGCCGCCACGCTACGGATGCGCTCCTCCCCGATATTCTCCTTCAGCCATTCCACCTGGGGACCGCTTCTCTGGTCGTGCAGGCTGATTGCATTGCACACAGGCAGCCCCTGCCGGTCCACCAGGACCACTGCGTTGGTGCTGCTGGTTCCCACCGCCGCAATCCTGTTTTTATCTATATTCTGGCTTTTCAATATGGTTTGCAGGTTAGAGCACACCGCATCCCACCACCGGGAAGGATCCTGTTCGGTCCATCCCGGCCGCGGATGGATCATGGGATATTCCCGGTAGGCAGAAGCCACACGCATCCCGCGAAAATCATACATCGAGCATTTTGTCCCGGTGGTGCCAATGTCTATCCCCAATAACAGGTCCTTATCCCTCATACCCTTCCTCCGGTCTGAAACAGCGCCTCTGTCTGCTCTTCGTCAAGGGGAATCCCCTGCTCCCCCAAAAGTATGGCAAGCTGCGCATTCTCCTCGATCTCCTCCGCTGCGGCCAGCACTGCCTCCGGGCTTTTGCCCGCAGCCACCATGCCGTGATTGGCCAGCAGAAGGCTGTCCCGCCCGCCTATCACCCCGGAGACAGCCTCGGCCAGTTCCCTGCTGCCCGGACGGTAATAGGGCACCACGGGAATCCTTCCCACACGCATGGCATAACCCGGAGTGTAGACGGGCATCCCCATGGCCGGCCCCCTGTCCCCCTGCCTGCGGCATGCCACGGCAATGGAATAGGGGGAATGAAGATGAAACAGGCACAGGATGTCGGGGCGGCTCCTGTAGCACGCCAGATGCATCCCGGCCTCCTTGGACGGCCGCCGGGTGCCGCAGTCCGGTCCGCCTGCGGGCGGCACAGCGCCATCTGCCTCCAGCATAATCATGTCCTCCGCCGTCAGGTCCCCCAGGCAGACTCCGCTGGGGGATATATACACCTGCCCCTGGATCCGTATGCTCACATTTCCGCCGCTGCCAGCGGCAAATCCTTTCATGTACGCCCTGCGGGCAGCTTTTGCCACCCGTTCCAGCATATCCTTTTTATCTGTATCCATATGGTTCTCCTTACTTTAAGACAGCCGGCAGAAATTCCGTGATTCCCGGCACCGCAAAGGTGAGAAGGGCGCAGGCCGTCACTGTCAGAATGACCCACAGGGTATCCGGAAAGGCCTCATCATACTTTACGTTCAGCACCCGGCAGGACGTAAACAGATTCACAGAGAGAGGCGGGGTCAGGGATCCTACCATCAGCGCCATCAGCATGGAAACTCCATAGTGGATCACTCCCATTCCAAGTGTCTGGGCTATAGGCAGAAGGATGGGCGTCACCAGAATGATGATGCACATGGTCTCCATAAAGGTTCCCAGCATCAAAAGAAGCAGGAATATGAATGCCATGATTAAAAACTTGCTGGATGTGATGGACAGCAGCCAGTTGGCAAACAGGGTGGGAACATTCTGTATGGACATAATCCACCCAAACGGCGTTGCAACCGAGATAATCAGCATGATGACGCCTGTGGTTACAACGCTTTCCGCAGCCACCTTATAGAACTCGCGCAGCGTCAGCTCCCGGTACACGAACACTGCCAGTATGAAGAAGTAGATCACAGCCACCACCGATGCCTCTGTGGCGGTGCAGATACCTGAAAACACACCGCCCAGCACGAAAATCGGCATTAGAAGAGGCAGCAGTGCGTCACCTGTAATCTTGAGCCTTTCCTTTGCCGTATAATCCGTCTTTTCAACCATCTCCTTGTTGCCCCTTTTGACGGCGAAAAAGGTATTCAGGCCAATCAGCGCAATGATGCAGATAAATCCCGGCACAAAGCCTGCCAGAAACATATCTCCCACCGATGCCCCGGAGGAGGAGGCATGGACCACCATTACAATGCTGGGCGGAATGATGCAGGCCATGGTTCCTCCGGCCGCAATCAGTCCCACGGTCAGCCCCCTTGGATACTTCTGCTCCAGCATCTCAGGGCCTATGATCTTGCCGATAGCCGCTGCGCTTGCCACGCCGGACCCTGAGACAGCGCCGAAGAATCCGCAGGCCGCAAGGGCCGTGGCCCCCAGCCCGCCCGGCATTTTCCGCAGCATCATGTTGGCAAATTTCATGAGCCGGGGCGTACTGCCGTATACCATCAGGGAGCCGGCAAAGATAAACATGGGCATTGCCATCATATTAAAGGATTTGGCGCCGCTGGCCATGCGCTGGACAACGATGTCCAGCGGCGGGTAGCCATTGACGGTCAGCAGTGCCATACAGCTGATGCCAATGGAAAAGGCCACAGGCAGTCCAATCAGCAGGCAGATTCCCAACACAATAAACAAAACAATCAATCCGGTATTCATTATCGACTCAGCTCCTCCTCCATATATTCCATGTTTCTTCCCCTGAACTTTTCCACATCAATCCAGAGACGCAGCAAATAGAAAACAATCATCAGCACGCAGCCGCTCAACACACCTACATAGTTGACGGAAAGCGGTATCTTCATGGCTGCGGAAAGGGCGTGGAGATTGGTGCCCACCAGTTTGGCCGCATAGCGGCAGATTACCAGGAGAAACCCAATGCAGATGCAGTCATCCAGGATCTCAAAACAGCGGTATACCGGCCCGGGAAGCTTGCGGATAAAAAAGTCGATTCGCGTGTTGCTGTTGTTGATGGTGGCCATGGCCGCGCCGAAATATGTAATATAGACCATGGCCATGCCGGCCAGCTCCTCCACCCATGCAAAGGATGTTCCGAACACATACCGGTTCACCACCTGTATTCCTATGATGATAGTCAGGGTACACACGGTGGCGCAGCTTAAAATGCGCAAAAGGAATTTTACTTTGTCGATTAATTTCAGGACCATTTCTTACCCTCCTTTTTCAAATCATTTTACGGCTAAGCCGGGGTATGGCGGAGCCATCCCCCGGTACCGCACAGTGTGTATCCCTACTTATTAAAGGAAGTGGCAAGGTCTATCCAGTACTGCCCGTCCTCATACTGGGAAGCAAACTCCTCCCAGATGCCTGACATGGCCTCCTGGAACGCCTCCTTATCCACCTCGTTGATTTCCATACCTGCCTCTTTCAGTAATTCCAGGTATTTGGACTCATCATTTTCCTGCAGGTCCACTTCCCTTGCTTTGCCGGCCTCCTCAAACAGTATGGTCTGGTATTCTTCCGGAAGGGTTTCAAACCATGCTGTGTTGACTGCCAGAGGGGCGGCATCGTACATATGGCCGGTCAAGGACAAATAAGTCTGTACATCCTGGAGGGATGAGGTGTAGATGTTTGCCAGAGGATTCTCCTGGCCGTCAATGGTCTTGTTCTGAAGGCCTGTATACACATCGGAGAACGCCATGATGACAGCCGAGCCTCCCACGGCCTCATACATCTTGACCTTCATGCTGTTTTCATTGGTGCGGAACTTGATGCCCGCAATGTCTCCGGGAGCCAGGATAGGCCTGGTGTTGTTGGTCATGTGGCGGTAGCCGGATTCCCATACAGACAGAATGGTCACGCCTGTTGGCTCCAGAAGCTTTTCGCAGAACTGCTGGCCGAACTCACCGGCCCAGGCTTCCCTGGCATTGTCCAGGGAGGTGAACAGGAAGGGCAGAAGGGCCACGTTCACTTCCGAATTATAGGGCTCCCAGTTGGCTGCGCCCATCTGCATCATTCCCTCTACCGTACCGGATGTGACCTGTTCCAAAAGATCGGCCTCACCTCCCAGAGCCGAATCCGTGTATATGTTTACAACCAAATCGCCTCCTGTCCTCTCCTCCACTGCCTTCTTAAAGCTCTGGAGGGCAACGCTGGAGGGGTTGGTGGAGCTCATGGCGGATCCGATATTCAGCGTATAGCCGGCCTTGCCGGCATCAGCGCCCGGGGCTTCCGTCTTGGACTCCTCTGCCTCCCCCTGGGCTGGTGCCGGGGCATCTGACGGGGCCGGAGCTGCTGACGAGGCCGGGGCAGAAGAATCGCCTGAGCAGGCTGTAAGCCCCCAGGCCATGGTCAGTGCCATAAACAGTGATACAAGTCTTTTTTTCATACGTTTATCTCTCCTTTTTCATTATATAGTTTTATGATTCATGCAGAATGCTCGTCCGGCGGCATGCGCGGCTTGTCCGCAGCATTCTGCCGCATCATACAGTTTCGCGTAAATACCATTCCCCTGGCAAGTATAAGCAGCAGGTTCTGGCTTTCCACAGGAAGCTCCTTTGCGTTGTCAATGATTTCCTTTAATACCCTGTTCTGCCGTTCCTCTTCCTTTTGCATTATCAATGTTATCCCTCCTTTCTTTTTGCTCTATTAATGAATTATAGCAGATAAGGAATTCACTGTCAATGAAACATACTATATTTTTCCTGGACATGAGCCACCAAAAAATCATTGACAATGAATTTTGCTCATTGTATACTGATTGCGGGGGTGATAAAAATGAATACATTGGGAGAACGACTCAACTATGCGCGGAAACAAAAAGGGTATACCCAGGATTCCCTTGCCCAGACCATCGGCGTATCCAGAGGAGTCATCTTCAACCTGGAAAAAAACAAGACAGAACCGCAGGCCATTGTTATCAATGCAGTCTGCCAGGTACTGAAAATCAATAAAGAATGGCTCACCGACGGCACTGGAGATATGGAGGCCGGAAACCAGGCCTTCCAAAGCGCAAAGCTGTTGGAAGAGCTCTATGACATTGCCAAGGAACTGTCGGAGGATGAGCAGTTGTTTCTTCTGGACACAGTCAAAGCGCTGAAACTGCGCCTGGGCAGGCGGCAGTAGGCTGCCCTCCTTTGGCGTATTGTTATCTATATTGGCACATCGCCAATATATAAATATAATATCAGCGAACTGCCATCGTGTCAATGGATTTTATCAAAAAATTGACGATACGCCAACTAAAGGTCGGCTCTGAAATGAGGTGTGATAATGGGATTTTCCGAACAACTGAAAACAGCCAGAAATGCAATGGGATACACGCAGCAGCAGGTTGCGGACGCCTTAGGCCTTACAGCCAGCACCTACTGCGGATACGAGACAGGCAAACGCCAGCCGGATGTGGCGAAGCTGAAGCAGCTGGCCCGGATTCTGAACACCACCGGCAGCTTTCTTCTGGAGACAGAGCCTGTCCGCGACCCATGTCAGGCAGGCCAGGAGTCCTGTCATGCGTTTATGGCCTCCTATGGGAAGCTCAGCGAACGTTCCAAAAAGACAGTGGATGATTTGGTGGCCCTGCTGCTGGATTTACAGGAAAAAAGCGGAGAATGACAAAGAAATGAATCTATGATGAATGTTGGAACGTACTTTAACAGATACCGTCCCGGCATTCTTTTTTATTGGCGCCAGCCTGCTTATTGGTTCCAGCCTGCTTATTGGTTCCAGCCTGCTTATTGGGCCTGCCTGCCCGTAACCGAAAAAAACCGGCTGTCTCACGACAGCCGGAACAAATATCCAGATATGGTTAAAGCCTATCTTTTATTCTTCAGGAAATCAGGAATGTTGATCTGCATCTCCTTATTGGTAGCCGGTCTGAAAGGCTGGCTTGGCGCAGGCGTGGGATTGGGGTTGGAATTCTGGCCGCCTCCTGCATATCCCTGGTTGGGGTTGTACTTGGGCGCCGTGTATCCCTGGCCGCCTCCGGCCGGATTATAGCCGTGGGTCGTATATCCCTGGGATGCCGGTCTGCCGGTGTAAGGTGCAGAGGCGGTTGCCGCTGCCTCCGGGGCTGCCCCATGTGCCTGCTGTCCGGCCACAGCTCCTGCCGCCGGTACCTTTGTCTTAAAACTGGTGAAACCGGTCATGGCCTTTGCCACGGAGGCATTGGCTCCATGCTCGTCCAAACCAGTGGCAATGACAGTGATGGCGGCCTCATCCTGGGCGTTCTCATCAAACATGGCGCCAAAGATGATATTTGCTTCATCGCCGGCCAGCTCCTGAACATAGCTGGCGGCCTCATTGGCCTCGATCAGGCTGATGTCGCCGGAAATATTGATGATGACATGGCTTGCGCCTTCAATGGTAGTTTCTAACAGAGGACTGGATACAGCCTGCTTAACCGCCTCAATGGCTTTATCGTCGCCCTTGGCCTTGCCGATACCGATATGCGCGATGCCCTTGTCAATCATGACAGTCTGGATATCAGCGAAATCCAGGTTAATCAGGCCTGGAACATTAATCAAATCCGTAATACCCTGAACCGCCTGCTGAAGCACCTCATCCGCTTTCTTAAGGGCATCCGGCATGGTGGTACGCCTGTCCACAATCTCAAGAAGCCTGTCATTGGGAATCACAATTAAGGTATCCACACTGTTCTTCAGCTGCTCGATACCTGACATGGCATTACTCATACGGGTCTTGGCCTCGAAGCGGAAGGGCTTTGTCACCACGCCTACGGTGAGAATCCCCATATCCTTTGCAATCTTAGCAACCACAGGAGCTGCTCCGGTTCCGGTTCCGCCGCCCATACCGCAGGTGACGAACACCATGTCAGCGCCCTTTAATGCCTGTGAAATCTCTTCTGAACTCTCCTCAGCAGCCTTCTCTCCCACCTCAGGTCTGGCGCCTGCTCCCAGTCCCTTGGTCAGCTTCTCTCCAATCTGCATGGCAGTGGGGGCTTTACAAAACTGAAGGGCCTGTTTATCAGTGTTAATGCCAATAAACTCCACCCCTGCAATGTTTTCGTCAATCATGCGGTTAACTGCATTATTTCCTGCGCCGCCCACGCCTACGACTATAATCCTGGCGGCATTCTCTGACTCATTTATCTTAATCTCTAACAAGATCCATATCCTCCTTTTATTCCCTTACTACCATTTCAAGCCATGCTTTCATTCTATCATCAATATCAATTTCTCATCGATTTCTGGTCTAACTAATACTATATTTGATTTCACAAAAAATATCAACACCTTTTTTTACATTTCCTAATATTTTTAGAAACACTCATTGATATTGTACCAAATTCCGGCTTACTTTACAACACCTGATTCATGCCACTATTTTCTAGCCTTTTTTCCAGCCCTTTTTTCAGGACTTTTTCTAGGACTTTTTTCTACGATGAGAATAACTGTTTAAGCAGGGAACATGTTAACCGGAAGGGAGCTTATTTTTCGACTTTCTTCCTTAATTAATAGCAAACAAACAGGGGCTGTCTGTTCTCCAGTATATATTTAATGTCGTAAACAGAAAATACAGGGAATGTCCGGCTCCCCAAAAAGGCAGCCCTTCATCCCCTGTTGTAATAATCAGTCTGCGTTATTCTGTGATCTTAAGCTTTAAACCTTCAGCACATCCTCAGCTCACCACATTGTCTGCCCTTCCTTCCATAAATGCTTTTAGGTTGGAGACAGCTATATCCATAAGACGTTGTCCGGACTCCCTTGGAGCCCATGCAATATGGGGAGTGATAATACAGTTTCTGGCTCCCAGCAGAGGATTGTCCTCTGTAATGGGTTCCTCCGATACCACATCCACTGCTGCCCCGCTTACCTTTCCGCTGTCAAGGGCCTGCCGTAAATCCCGCTCCACAATCAATGGGCCTCTGGAGGTATTGATAATTTTAACGCCATCCTTCATTTTTGCAATGGTATCCTGATTGATAATGCCTTCTGTTGACGGAAACAGCGGGCAGTGGAGGCTTATGACATCCGACAGGGATAAAAGCTCGTCCAGGGATACGTATCTGCAATTTTCCCCTTCCAGCTCTTTCACAGGGTGTTCATCGTAAGCCACTATCTTCATCCCCAATGCCTCCGCGATTTTTGCGGTTCTCCGGCCGATACGTCCAAAGCCGATGACCCCAAATGTTTTGCCTGCCAGCTCCACCAGGGGATGCTTCCAAAAGCACCAGTCCCTGCTGCGGCTCCGCTCTCCGTTCTTCACACAATCCGAATGCTCTCCGATATGGTGGCAAAGCTCCAGCAAAAGCGCGATTGCATACTGGGCAACTGCATCGGTTCCATAAGAAGGTATATTGGCCACCACTACTTCTGCTGAACGGGCCGCCTCAATGTCAACCACATTATAACCAGTTGCCAGCACTCCGATAAATTTCATATTGGCGCATCTCTTAATGGTTTCACCGGTAATGGGAGTCTTATTGGTATATGCGGCCTTTGCATCTCCAATTCTTTCTACAACCTTGTCGCCGGGTGTCCTGTCATACACGGTCAATGTTCCCAGCGCTTCCAGGCCTTCCCAGCTTAAATCCCCCGGATTCTCTGTATAACCATCCAATACCACAATCTTCATCCTGTCTCCCCTGTCTTAAAAATCCTCATAGTTTTTATCATGTTCCAGCTGGGCCAGCAGTTCCTTTGCCTGCTTTACCGTATACCCTTTATGAATCATATACCGCAGGGTGATAACCAGGGCCGTCACATCTTCATAATCCCAGACAAACCGTCCCATTGTGACGCCTCCTACCCCGCAGTCCATCGCGTCCCTTGTCATGGTCAGATAATCCTCCAATGTCCTGCATTTGTCCCCGCCCTGAATCACAATCCGGAAGGAGGACGGAACACACGACACCACCCTGGCCATAGAATCCGGGTCGCCTGTATAAGTGGTTTTAACAATATCCATCCCCAGCTCACAGGCGCTTCTCACGCAGTAGGCTATATTTTCCCAGGAAGTCTGCTTGTCCGCCGGAACTGATTCTCCCTTGGGGTACACATGACCGATAAGGGGCATTCCCTTTGCCATACACTCCTCGGAAAATCTGCCGATGGCAGCAAACTGTTCCCCCTGGAAATCCCCCAGGGTCATGGCTCCCATGGAAACCGCGTCCGCTCCCATCCTCACCGCCTCGTCCACTGACCCGAATATAGTGTCCCTGGTGGGCGATACCGGAGAATAGTTTGAAACCTTCATCAAAAGGGCCACCTTTCCGGCATAGGGCCACATGCAGTGTTCCGCGATTCCCTTTGTCATGGTCATGGCATCCGGCCTTCCCATAACGATTTTTTTGATGGTTTCCTGAACGGGCTGTAAGCCCTTCATAGGCGCTATGCCTCTCGAAATTGCATGGTCAACGGTAATCGCCATCATCTTTTTGCTTTCAGGATTGACCAGACGGCTCATCCTTACCGCTTTTCCTAACATTACCATAATTATATACTCCTCTCAATTTTTATGCTGCTACGATGTCATACCATTGGCAGTACGGCTGCTCCCACCAATGAAAGTATAAATGCCATGCCCGCAAGGGTTATGGTATTCCATGTGTACGTCTTTAAGCCGCCTGTGACACTGGCTCCGGAAAGGTTTGTCACCACCCAGAATCCGGAATCATTGACATGGCCGATGAAGTTGCCTCCGGCCAGCGCCGCCAGGGCAATATATACCGGATGACAGCCTGCGGACGGCGCCACGGACGCCATTATGGTCATGGCAGTTATAGAGGCAACAGTTCCTGACCCCTGGGCCACCCTGAACAGGACTCCGATTCCAAATGTCAGACATAAAATAAGCATTGTGGAGGACTGTCCCTCTGCCAGTCCCGCTATAAGCACCTCGCCGATGTTTGTCGCCTGTATCACGGATCCGAAAGCTCCGCCTGCTCCTGTTATCAGTAACACCACGCCAGCCTGCTTCAGGGACTTTCCCACTGACTCGTTGAGCCCGCTCCAGCCCATTCTTTTTAACAATATCAAATAGGCGGCCAAAAGACCCAAAAGGATTGCTATGGTTTTCTGGGAGATAAACTGAATCACCACAGGAGCGTCGCTTCCTGTCACCACCGGCCAGAAGGAACCAATGAGAATCGCCAATACAGGAAGGCAGATAGGGATAACCGCCGCCCATGGAGAGGGCAGATTCTCCCGGTTCACAACAGCCGCGTCTATATCCAACAGACCCGTCTCATCCTTTTGGGGATCCCAGAATCCCGGATGGTCTAACATCCTGAACCATACAAACATGGCGAATACAGCCGCTGCCAGTCCCACAATGGTTCCTGCGATAATGATATAGGACAGATCAAAGTTCAATATAGTGGCCGCTGCCAGAGGATTGGGTGTGGGCGGCACAAATGTCTGGGAGCTGACGCCTCCTATGGCGATTGCCCCCGCGAAATAGGCCAGAGGACGTTTGGTTTCCTTTGCCACAGCAATGCCCAGGGGAATCAAAATAACAAATGTCACATCAAAAAAGACAGGGATAGATAACAGAAACGCCGTAAGTCCCAACGCCCAGGGCGCCTTCTTTCCGGGAAATGCCTTTAAAATAGATTTTGCAAGGGATTCCGCTGCACCGGAATCCTCCAGTATCTGGCCCATCATGATTCCAAAGCCAATGGGAAAGCCGATTCCTGTCATCAGATTTCCAAACCCGCTGTTAATTGATGTAATGGTGTCCATGAAGCCCAGACTGCAGGATATCCCCATATACAGACTGGCCAGTATCATGGATATAACAGGGTTGATTTTAAACTTCAGGACTAAAAATAATATGATTGCAATTGATATGGCCAAATTCACTGCTAATGTAATCCCACTCATATGATAACCTCCTATTTCAGGCGTACTTTAATAGAAGTACCACCTGTTTCAACTGATACCTTTCTTCTCACGTTTCAAGTTATATTAAGCGCTATGTCCGGAATACAAAAATGGAATTGACAAATCCAGGAAACAGAATTAGTATATAGATGTACGGCTGGATATCCTGTGACTGATATCCTTTAATCCCGGATATATTCCTTTATATTCCTCAAATCTTGTTTCATACTCCTTTACCATTGCAGGATTGGGGATATATGTTTCTTTCGGACGGACCATATGTTGGATGGCATGTCCGAAATCTTCAAAGTATCCGGTCCCCACGGCGCCTGTAATGGCGGCCCCCCAGGGACGCAGCCTCCTGTGTTTCTAACACAGTAATGTTGCGGTTGAATATATCTGTCTTTATTTGCAGCCATTTAGGCGTCTTGGCACCGCCGCCAATCATGCGTATCTCTTCGATTGACTGTCCTGTGCTCTGTTCAATGGCCGTGAGGTTTAATTTCATCTCATAGCCCAGAGAATCCAAAACAGCACGGGTTATATCTTTTTTTGTATGAGTGACTCTTAAGCCGATTACGGCTCCAAGAGATAGCGGATCATTTACCGGTGTACCCACGCCTTCCAAATGAGGTAATACATATATGTCAGCCGGAGTGTTGGCGCACTCTTTAATAATATATGTATAAATATCACAGTTCTGTTCACCGCATAACTGTGATTCCTCATGACAGAAGGTATTCTTGTACCATTTCAAAAATAATCCCCCGTTTGTATTGATTGCCATGGTAATATAATTGGTCTCGTCCACATGCCAGTAGCAGGGCAGCTTGTTATCCAGCATGGCCCTGTCTATAATAAAACCAGGCAGAACCGAGACCATTGCGTCCACGGTGCCGCAGGCATCCATCACCATGCCCGGCGTAATCACTCCGCTCCCAACTGCGCCACAGGCCTGGTCGTGTCCCCCCAGGACCACCTGGCAGGTCCGGCTCAGGTCAAATCCGGTTCGTATCTCCTCCCTCACCCTTCCTACAATGGCGGTGGAGCTGACCGGTTCCGACAATTTGTCCTCTGATATTCCCGCAATATCTAATACACGGCTGTCCCACTCAGGACGCTCTGAGGACAGCATCATGGTCCTGCCAGCCATGGAATAGTCGATAAACGGACCCTCTCCAGTCAGCTTAAACACCATATAATCCTGGACACAGCAGAATTTCCACGCTGTTTCATAGATATCCGGCCTGTTTTCCTTAAACCACATAATCTTATTTACAGTGTAAATGGATGCAAATCCATTGCCTGTACGCTTGTATATCTCCCACTCGTCATGGTGTTCCTTCCAAAACCTGTATTGCTGCAGCGTTCTGTTATCCATTGTAACGATGATGTTATACAGGGGATTGCCCCCACGGTCTATGGGTACCACCGCCTGTGCCTGGGAGGAAACCGCAATCGATGCAATATCCCCATGGCATTGTGCCGACACATCCCCTAATGTTTCGTATACCTTTTCCAGGTAATCCTCCGGATCCAACTCTGCCAATCCTGTCTGCGGAAGCACCAAATCGATCTCTCTTCTGGAAAAGGCCAGCTGTCTCCCATGTTCGTCAAAAACAGATGCCTTTACACTGGAAGTCCCCAAATCGATTCCACAAAACATACACTATCCTCCTTCATCTCAGATAAACCACAGTGATTCTTTTACCACCTCCCTCTGTGCTTTGATTTCATCTTATCTTTTATTCACCCCCTTTATATTTTGGTGGAATCCAATGCCTTCCTTGTCTTAAGTATATTGGCATAGGATTCATCGTATCTCTTGTAGGATACTCCTATATACAGCATGTCAATGATTGTCAGCTCCGCTATTCTGGACGACAATGCATCGCTGTTAAAGGCAGTCTCATTGGAAGATGTGTACAGGACAACATCCGCCTTTTCCACAATGGGCGACTTTTCATAATTGGTGATTGCGATTGTCTTTGCTCCGGAATGTCTCGCAATCTCCATGGCCATGAGAATGTCCTTGGATGCCCCTGAATGGGAGACAGCCACCAGGACATCCCTGGATGTGAGTGCGGAAGCAGCCATGGCCTGCAGGTTACTGTCCGTAAATGCCATGGCCATATAACCGATTTTTAAAAACTTATGCTGTCCGTCCATGGCGACACAGCCGGAACCGCCCACCCCGAAAAACAAAAGGCGCCTGCATCCCAATATCAGGTTTACCGCCTCATCTATGTTCTCCCTGCTGAGCACATCGCTTGTATCCCTTAAGGACTGGATATTTGAATCAAATATTTTATCCACAATCGTAGGAATGGTATCTCCCTTTGACAATTGGCTGTAAATCTGCTGTCCCGGCTCAATCACATCCTGGGCAATGCTGATTTTCATGGCCTGGTATCCCTTGTACCCTAATTTCTGCGCATACCGGACAATGGCCGCCTCACTGACCCCGCAGGCCTCCGCCGCATCTGCCACAGACATATGTATGATTTCCTTCCTGTTTGTCTCAATGAAATCATAAATTTTCTTTTCATTTTTTTTGTTGATAGAAGGCAATATTGATTGCACTCTCAGCTGATAACTCGTATTTGGATTGTCCATATTCTACCTCCCGGATATTATTATAGCGTATTTGAAATATAATTTCAATATATTATATTATTTTTTGAAGTTTTATTTTATTTTCACCCCCTGCACCCCCTTACGGCTTTTATTCTTTTATGTCCTACAGAAAAAAGCACTATTCAGATTATGAATAATGCTTTTTATATATGGATTGAACCGGAGCTAATCACTTCTTTTTAAATGTAATCCCCGCCCCGCTGTTGGACTCCGTATAGTTGTCCAGTTTCATGGTCCCGCTGATTTGGGTAAGCTGGGGCTGGGCCTTGAGGATATCGTTGAGCGTGGATATCTTTCCGTCAATATCCGTGTGATCTCCCATGGTAACCTCCATCTTTCCGATGAACAGGGTGGCCTGTCCGTGGGAATCATACTGGATGCGGTCTACGGCAATATCATAGACGGACAGCTGCTGCGTCAGGTTCAGTATCTCCTCAAAAATATTCTTATCATCCACCGGAAGGGGGCGGTGCAGTACAATTCTGCCGAATTCCATGCCTGTAATCCACGGGACGCCGGGCAGCTGGCTTCCTGAACTTTCCACCACAATGCCGTCCTTGTCAAAATACATGAAGCTGCTCATGTAGGACACGTATCCCACAATACTCTTCTCATATATGATCACCTCCACGTTAAAGGGACTGTGGAATACAATCTTATAATCCTCCACAAAGGGAATCTGGATGTGGGGGCGGAACCTGTCCGAAAAATAAGCGTGGGCTGAATTCTTCCCCCACCTGCCGGTGAACAGAAGGTCTTCCACCTGTTTGGCGGAATACCTGTCGCTTCCAGTCACCGTCACATTCTGAATCTGTACAGACAAAAGCAGGATTGCCAGAAGCAGCACCACTGCCACGGCAATACCTGCCCCTATATGATGTTTACTACTATAATTTCTCATACAGTACCTCACCTGATAAAATCATTCTCCACCCAGCGGATATGGGCGCCCAAAGCTGCCATATCCCTGCATATGTCCTCGTACCCCCGCTCAATGTGATGGCATTCCCCGATGAATGTATCCCCCTCCGCGGCCAGGGCCGCCACCATCAGGGCTGCCCCGCCTCTTAAGTCACAGGCATTGACAACCGCTCCCTTCAGGGGATAATGCCCCTCAATCACGGCTCTCTGGTCCTCCGTGCGTATGACGGCGCCCATCTGCTCCAGGATTTTCGCTGTTGCGAATCTCCCCTCAAAAACCTGCTCCTCGATATAGCTGGTTCCCTGGGCAGTGGCCAGAAATGCCATAAAGGGTGACTGCAAATCCGTGGGAAATCCGGGATATGGCTCTGTTTTAATAAGAAGGGGAAGGGGACGTTTCCTCATGCAGATCCGAATCCGGCTGTTTTCTTCATCCGCATCCACCGCTGCGCCGGCCTTTTGAAATTCCTCCAACGGCACCTTGAGATCCGACGGGCAAACGCCCCGTAAAAGGACCTCTCCCCCGGCCGCCACAGCGGCTGCTCCGTAGGTACCTGCCACAATCCTGTCTCCCTCCACCCGGAAGCTGCTGTCGTGAAGCCCTGCCACTCCCTGCACCATCAGATGGTCTGTTCCCATGCCGCAGATAACAGCCCCCATATTATTGAGAAAGCGGCACAGCTGGCTGATTTCCGGTTCCCTGGCAGCCTGGTGGATGATGGTCACCCCATCCGCCAGGACAGAAGCCAGTATGGCCTGTTCCGTGGCCCCCACGCTTGGATAGGACAGATGGATTTCCGCGCCCTTAAGGCCGCCTTTCCTCCTGCAGCTGGCCTCTATGGTCCCGTCCCGTTCCCTGATATCGGCTCCCAGGGCTCTCAGCGCCATCAGATGCAGGTCAATGGGCCTGGCCCCTATGAGGCATCCGCCCGGATAACAGCTGCTTCCCTCTCCCATGCGCCCTAACAGGGCGCTTAACACCACGATGGAGGAACGCATGGCAGTGACGTACGCTTCGGGGATGGATGTCCCCGTGACGTTTCAGGCATCCATCACAAGGCAGTCTCCGCTGCGGCAGCACCGGCAGCCCAGGCTTTCCAGTATGTCCAGCATACAGGTCACATCCCGTATGACCGGGACATTGGTCAGCACCATAACCCCTCTGTGAAGTAAAGCCGCAGCCATCATGGGCAGTACGGCGTTTTTAGAACCTTGTATGGATATCTCTCCCTTTAAGGGAGTAAGACCACAAACCTGAATGACAGACAATGGGGCACCTCCTGGTATCTATGCCTTCCGTAGAAAACACCTTCTACTTAAAGCATATGCCGGGACGTGCCCGCTTGTGCGGTATTCTGCTGTTACTTTTCAAGTTTTATCTGGTTGGACACGCTCAGGACGATTCCCATTTCCATCAGCAGGAACAGCACCGACGTTCCCCCGTAGCTGATAAAGGGAAGGGTGATTCCCGTGTTGGGAATGGTGTTGGTCACAACCGCTATATTTAGGATGACCTGAATGGCAATGTGTCCCATGACGCCCACCACCAGCAGGGCCCCGAACAAATCAGGGGCATTATTGGCTATAATCATGAACCTGTAAATCATAAACAGGAATATGAGGATGATGGACACAGCCCCAAATAACCCCAGCTCCTCGCATATAATGGCAAATATCATATCGTTCTGGGACTCCGGCAAAAAGCCCAGCTTCTGTATGCTCTCACCCAGCCCCTGGCCCACCAGTCCGCCGGATCCAATGGCATAGAGTCCCTGGAGGACCTGGAATCCCTTGTCCGTAGGGTCGGATTCCGGGTTGAGCCACGCCTCGATCCGCCGGTACTGATACGGCTGCAGAAGTCCCACCGTGGTCAGAAACTTGCCAATGGGCCCGGCAAAGGCCAGGGTGGTGAGTCCCAGGGCGCCGATGGAGAAAAAGGGCCATTTCACCTTACAGGACACGAACAACATGACAAAGGCAATCCCGCAGACAATGATGCCGGAGCTTAAGTTGTTCATGGCTACAAGGCCTGCTATGGGCAGGGTCAGAGCCACTACATATCCCATATTTTTCCATTTGTTTATCTTCATTCCCATGGTGGTAATCACCGCAGCCAGAAGCACGATCAGGGCTATCTTCACAAACTCCGTGGGCTGGAAGCTCAAAGGCCCCACGCCCAGCCAGCGCTTCTTGCCGTTGACCTCATGGCCAATCAGGCTTACCGCAATCATAAGTATGTATGACATGAGATAGGCAAACACGGAGAACCGGGCAAATATATGATAATCTATCTTGGAAATGATGAGCATGGCCACCAGTCCCACTGCCGCGATTCTCGCCTGCCTCTGCATGAAATATGCACCGTTTCCGTTATATGCCTTACTCAGCTGCGCTGAATAGGAACTGGCGCTGTAAATCATTACCAGTCCGAACGCTGTCAGGAAAATGATGCAGAACAAAAGGCTGTAATCATAAAAACGCTTTGCCTTTTTCTTTTTCTTTGGCATCTGCTGCTCCATCCGGTCCACGTTCCCGGCCGGCCGTCTCATCTGGCCAGAGGGTCCTGCTGCCGTCTGCACCTTTCCCGCCATACGCATTTACCTCCTACAAAGCCATGACGCACTCCTTAAAGACGCGTCCCCGCTCTTCATAATTTTTAAACATACCCCAGCTGGCGCAGGCGGGGCTTAACAGTACATAATCTCCGATGTCCGCATACACGGCGCATACCTGCACTGCCTCCTGCATATCTTCCGCATACATGATTTCCGTGAACCCATGCTTCTTGGCACACTCTGCAATCTTATCCCTGGTCTGTCCTATGAGCACCAGATATCTCACCTTGCCCTCAAACTCGGACACCCACTCATCATACTCGCTGTTCTTATCATAGCCTCCCGCGATGAGAAGGGTGGGACCCGGCATGGCCCTGAGCGCCTGGATGGCGGCATCCGGGTTGGTTCCCTTGGAATCGTTATAATACCGGACCCCGGTGCGCTCCCTTACGAACTCGATTCTGTGCTCCACCGGATGAAAGCCCTCAATGACCCTTGTAATGTCACACATGGATACACCCATCTCCAGGGCAATGGCTGCCGCCGCCATGGCATTCTCGTAATTATGGCGGCCCAGAAGCTGCATGTCATGAACATTGACCACAACGGTCTGACGTCCGTTCTGGCAGTACACGATATTATCCCCGTCCATACAGAAGCCGTCCTTTAAGGTTTCCCTGCCGGAGAACCAGATAACCCTGGGCTTGAGCTCCGGATTCTGGCCAAACTCCCTGAGGACAGGATCGTCGTAGTTGAGCACCACCGCGTCCTCCTTTGTCTGGTTCAGGGTAACGCACTCCTTGATGCGGATATAGTTTTCCATGGTGCCGTGCCGGTTCAGATGGTCCGGCGTGATGTTTAAAATGGCGCTGACATTGGGTCTGAAATCCATGATGGTCTCCAGCTGGAAGCTGGACACCTCTGCCACGGTCACGGAATCCTCTGTCATCTCCAAAACCTTGGAGGTGTAGGGATCGCCAATATTTCCCACCACAAATGTCTCCTCATAGCGGGCCTTTAATATCTCCCCTGTAAGGGCTGTGGTAGTGGTCTTTCCGTTGGTTCCCGTAATGGCGGCCAGCCTCCCCAGGCCGCACTGGTAGGCCAGCTCAATCTCTCCCAGAATGGGAATCTTGGCATCGTCCACCACGGCCACAAAAGGGCTGTCAAGAGGGATACCGGGGCTGATAATACACAGCTCCACCCCCAGCAGGTCGGAACGCTTGATCTCACCCAGGACCACGGTCACCTTTGCATCCCTGTCAAATTTCTTTTTGATATCTTCTTCCTTCAAGGCGGCATTGCCGTCATAAAGCACCACATCTCCGCCCCGTTCCAGAACCAGCTTCGCAGCCGCAATGCCGCTGATTCCCGTTCCAGCCACTAAAACTCTCTGACTTTGGTTCATTTGTCAACTAACCTCCTCGTTATGAGCACTTAGAGACCGTCTTTTGGTCTCTTACGTGCGATACATTCCGCTGCACTTAGCGAGGTCTCTTCGAGCTTAGTGCAGCGGTTCGTTATGAGCACTTAGAGACCGTCCTTCGGTCTCTTACGTGCGATATGCGATACTAATATCTACAGTCCCAGGTAAGCCACCATGCAGAGGATGGCAGTCACGATGGCGAATACAGCCACCACCCTTGTCTCCGACCATCCGCACAGCTCGAAATGATGGTGGATGGGCGCCATTTTAAAAATACGCTTGCCGCCGGTGCGCTTAAAATAGGTCACCTGGATGATGACGGACAGCACCTCAACTAAATAGATGAGTCCTATGATGGGAATAAACAAGGGCATGCGCATCATGTAGCAGGACGCAGCCACAAAGCCGCCCAGGGCCAGGGAACCGGTATCGCCCATGAACACCTTGGCCGGATATACATTGAACAGCAGAAATCCCAGCAGGCTTCCCACCACGGCTCCCGTTATGGGGCTGATGCCCATGTCCTCACCGATGGCCACAATGGTTAGAAAGGTGGCAGCCAGTATGGTGACGCTTGTACAGAGGCCGTCCAGGCCGTCTGTAAAATTCACTCCGTTATCCGTACCCAGCATGATGAAAAACAGCGCGGGTACAAAGAAAATTCCCAGAGACAGGAAGCTGCCCCCGTCAAAACCGCCCGTAAAAGGAATCAGCATATCCGTACCCACTTCCCCGCTGTTAAGCAGGTACCAGGCGAAGATGCCTGTAATGATGAACTGGCCCACTAACTTCTGCATGGGCTTCAGCCCCTCGGAGCGCTTCATCACAATCTTGATATAATCATCCAGAAAACCGATAATGCCAAATCCTACCGTGACAAAGAGCACGGGAATGATTTTAGGATAACTGGGGATATAAAAGACAGATGTAATGATGATGCTGCTGAGTATAATCAGGCCGCCCATGGTAGGCGTTCCCTGTTTTTTCAGATGGCTCTGTGGTCCGTCGTCCCTGACCTGCTGCCCGAATTTAAGCTTGTGCAGGAAGGGGATGATAATGGGGCAAAGCAATGCGCTGATGGCAAATGCAATGATAATAGCTAGTATGGTTTCATGAATCATAAAGGCACCTCAATCTCATATGTATGTCTTATTTGGTAATTAGTATACGTCTTTTTCCGGGAATAATCAACTATGGATTGGAAAGGTGCACAGCAGTTTCTTCCTGTACTGCCTCAATTCCCAGATAAGGAAGTATATTCTTAAATAAATCTCCCACCACCGGGGCAGCTATGGTTCCGCCGTAATAAATCCCCTCCGGCTCATCGATGGTAATGAGCGCCATGACCTGCGGATTGTCGGCCGGAGCAAAGCCGATAAAGGACGAAATATATTTTTTAAGGCTTCGCGGAAGCTTCTCCGACG
>JAJQEA010000048.1:0-1670 GCA_021201905.1 Clostridia bacterium | reverse complement strand
TTTTGCCGCCGATGCGGTATCCCTCTAACTTTGCCTTCTTGCCGCTTCCCTCCGATACCACCTGCTCCAGCACATACCGCATGGTGGCGCTGGTCTCCTCTGACAGGATTCTTCCCCCGGAAGGATAATCCAGCTTATGGATCGACGTACCGTCGGCGCTCACGGTCTCCACGCCGAAATGAGGGGTTACCCGGTTCCCTCCGTTGACAATGGAGGCTGCCGTGGTAATAAGCTGGACGGGTGTAATCTGGAAGGACTGCCCAAAGGAAACCATGGCCAGCTCCACCAGACCCATGTTTTCTTTTTTGTGCATGATGGTGGCCGCCTCGCCGGGCAGATCGATTCCCGTCTTTCCCTTCAGCCCGAACTGGGTAAAATACTTGTAATAGCCATCCACGCCCAGACGCTGCCCCACATCGATGAACACCGGATTGCAGGAGTTCATGGCTCCCTGCAGAAAGGTTTCGGCCCCGTGTCCCCCCACTTTATGGCACCTTATCTTCCGGTCCTCCACCACCCTGAATCCGGGACAGGAGAACTGGTCTGTCAGCTTCACCACGCCTGATTCCAGGCCGGCTGCCGCCGTGATGATTTTGAAGGTGGAACCAGGCTCATAGGTATCATTGATGCAGGTATTCCTCCACATCTGGTTTAACAGCTCCTGTTTGCCGGCTCCCGCGGCCCCCTGGTTCCGGGCAGCCATCTCCTGGAGGCTCTGGCTCCGCAGGTTCTGGTTCAGTGTGAAGGGGTCGTTCAGATTAAACTCCGGCACATTGACCATGGCCATCAGCTCTCCGTTCTGGGGGTTCATGACAATGATGGATACCTTCTTGGCATTTTTCTTCTCCAGCACCTGGTAGGCCAGCTGCTCCGCGTATTTCTGTATATTCACATCCAGGCTGATGTGAAGGTCATTGCCCGGTATGGGTTCAATCCTGTCCTCTGCTGCATTCTCTATCTCCACGCCTTTGGCATCGGACATGGTGAGTATCTTTCCGTTCATTCCTTTCAGATATTTCTCGTACTTTACTTCCAGGCCGATGATACCCTGGTTGTCTCCCCCGGTAAACCCCAGGACCTTGGAAGCCAGACTGTCGTAGGGATAATACCGTTTGTAGTCCTCATCCACCTTGACGCCCGCCAGCCGGTAGGACCGTATCCGGTCGCCCAGCTCTTTGTCCACATTGGTCTTGATGATCTCCCTTGAACTGCGCTTCTCCACCCGTTTTCTCACCAGTTCCTCATCCAGTTCCAGTTCATCGCACAGTACGCGTATGACCTGTTCCCGGTCCTTTACCTGATTGTATATGACGGAAATGGTACACACCGTCCTGTTATCCGCAATGACCACCCCATTGGCGTCAATAATACGTCCTCTGGCCGCCTTAATGGTACGCTCCCTCTGGTGAAGGTCTTCCGCCATGGCGCTGTAGTGCTCGGAGCAGAACAGCATAAGAAAGCCAAGCCGTCCTGACAGGCTCACCATGACAATGGCTATGAGCAGTGCCAGGACGGCTATATTCTTTCTGTGTTTCGTTAAATTAGAATACATGAGCAGCTCCGGTGTCCATCATTGTTAATAATATATTGGAGCCCGTCACATTTTATGAATCTTTCTTACTCAGCCTGTCCGCCAGTTTCCTCCCCTTCGGAAGATTCTGCCGCCTGGC
>JAJQEA010000307.1:23929-27599 GCA_021201905.1 Clostridia bacterium | reverse complement strand
CATACTGCTTTTCATACCACTTTTCTCATACAAGCTGGGCCGTCAGGAAGCTGCCGGTCCATTTGTGTTGTACTGTATTCTTCCGCCAGCCTCCATTCCCACCATTCTTCCCCCCGCCATTCTCCACCCTGCCAGACTAAACCCTAAAATATGTTTATCAAAAAAGAAGGGACCTGATTCCCTCCATGGATTCAGTCCCCTTCCAACTCTGATAACTCTGATAAATCAGAAAACCCTGCTAACACGTTCTGACACTGTAACTCATATACCGCCATCCCCGCGCCCTAAGGAGCCGCAAATGCACAAGGAATATCCACATCACATTTCCCGCAGACATCCACTCCGTACCGCTCCAAGTTTCGCGAGCAGGCTGAAAAACATTTCTCCCGGTCAAAGCCTTCTGTGGTCAATGCACCGGAAAAACAATTTTTAATACACTTTTTGCATTCCCCGTTCCTCTTATAGAGACAATTCTCCTGTTTTAAGGCCCCTGGCTTCAGGACAGGAATATCTGCCACAATGGAACCGCAGCGGCCGCAGCAGCCCCGGGCCGTGATCAGCATATTATTGATTCCAAAGGTCCCAAGTCCTGCCGCATACGCAAGGTGGCGCTGGGACCAGTTACTCATCAAAACCTCCGGCAGCATTCCCACATTATCAGGAACAGCAGCCCTGTATCCCATAGCAGTAATTTTCTCCGCCAGAGCCTGGTTCAGCCGCCCAATCATGGTATTTGTAATGGTATAGGCTTCTGCCCAGGCAGACGAAGCATAATGATCCGGGACTCCGGTATTTGTCTGCGCCAGCTCGGGCCTGAAGGGCAAAAAATAAGAAATAACGGCCGTTGGGTCCTCCATGAAATCCTGGGGCAGCTTATGCTCTTTCAAAATAAGCTCCGGCAGATTCCGGATATAGGAATCACAGGCATCCGCAAAACCCACAAGGGGCGTCCTCCACAAAACAGGCACCTGGTATTTATCAGGGTACTGTTCCACGTAGGCTTGTATGAATTTTGTGATAACGGATGTATTTTTTTCGATTGCGGATATATTTTCGGTTACGGATGTATTTTCAATTGCATATGTATTTTCAATTGCGTATGTATTCCCGCTTACAAACGAATTCTTGATTTTATTGGTACTGTCATCATTTTCCATGCTGCATCCTTTCCTTCTCACACAAAACGGAATCAATACTGTGTAAACTCAGAACCACAGTTCCCAAGACACGCCCTTATCCTCAAAGCGCCGTCCCCCTCTTAGGCATGAACAGGCCTTCCATATCAGCACCTTCATGCTTCAGCAGCCATATCTTTTTATCAATGCCCCCTGCATATCCGGTCAGGCTGCCGGTTGTGCCTACTACCCGGTGGCACGGTATGATGATGGAAATGGGATTGTGGCCAACTGCTCCGCCCACCGCCTGGGCTGACATGGTTTCCCGGTTCATCCTCACCGCCATTTTCTTTGCAATATCGCCGTATGTAGTGAGCTGTCCGTAAGGAATCTGACAGAGGATTTCCCACACTCCCTGCCGGAACTCTCCGCCCAGAGGAGCCAGCAAAAGCTCTGAGGGCGCCGGCTTCTTTCCCGCAAAATAGCGGTCCAGCCAGTCCCTGGTATTTTTAAAAATACCAAGTTCCCGGTCCTCCTTCATCTCCTCTTTTACAGTACCGGCAAAATATTTCTGTCCTTCCAGCCATAGCCCAACCAGTCTTTCGCCGTCAGCAGCCAGCTTAATCCGGCCAACCGGCGATGCATAATCTGTTGTATAATACATATTTCTCCCTCTCTGTTTTCCCTGTCTATCCCAGCAGCTCCCGCACCATTTCCCCGTCAAACACCACCGCGGGGACGCGGTCCACTTCTATCTGATAGAGGGCGTTGGCAGCCATATGCTCCGCGGCCTGCTCCAAATCCCGGATGCCCGTGGTGTCCGCGTATTTCTCTATGACTGCGTCAAGTGCCGCCTCCGTCACCACACATTCATTTTCATGCAGCCCCATGCGTCTTAATACCTTTGGCATGGCGTACCTGGAAAATATGATTTTCTTCTCCTCCGGTGTATAATCCGGAATATCAATCACTGCAAAACGCGACATAAGGGACGCGCTGATTTGGCTCTTATCGTTGGCCGTGGCAATGGGATACACGCCGCCGGTGGGAATCATACATTCTATGTAATTGTCCGTAAATCCCAGATTGTCTAAGAGGGTCAGCAGCACATCGGCGGGATTGCCGCTTCCTTTTCCAGCTGACGCCTTGTCCAGTTCGTTGATAATAAAGACAAGGTTGGATTCCCCCGCCATGGAGAACGCTTCCATAATGATGCCAGGTTTGGCGTTTGAATAGATACGGGAACTGCCGGTGAGCTGTTCCGAGTCATTGATGGAGCTCATATCCAGGGTCGTCCACGGAAGCTTTAAAATCCTGGCTACCGCATAGGCAATCTGTGACTTTCCGGTGCCTGCCGGACCTACCAGAAGCATGCCGTATGCGGGTAGGGTATGGGTGCGGTTAATCTGTATGATGGTCTCTATGATTCTCTGCTTGACCCGTTCCATACCGTACAGCTCCTCATCCAGAATCCGCCGGGCTTCCTCTGGGTCAATGGACTCGAAATAGTGGTTCTTCCACTGTATGTTCATCATAATGGATAGGGCGCGCTGCGCATGGCGCCTCTCCTCCGGGGTCACTTCATGGGAGCGGGCTACCGCCAGATTCCGGCGGGCCCAGATCCGTATGTTATCAGGCAGGGTTCTGCCGGCGCAGTTCATGAAATCAGAAAGACTCTGGAGACTGGTGAGCTTCATATCGTCCCCGATTTCCTCCAGGTCCTCCTCCGCCAGTTCCGTCTCCGGCGCGCTGCTTGCCAGCAGCCTGTCAATCATAAACTGGAGAAATCCGTCCTCCGCGGAAAGCTTGGTCCCTCCGCCAAAGGCCACCTCCCGTATCTTATAGACCGCGTATCCCTCCCCGCGGTTCTGTCCGGACAGGCGGACACTGATGTGGTTCTCTCCCAGCCATCGCAGCAGACTGACGAAGCGTGCGTCAACCCGCAGGATATCCGCGCTGACAGTCCCGTCCTCCTCCTTGAATTCAAAGGCCGTCCGTTTGGCCTGATTGGTAAATACGCCGCAGAAATGGTGCTTCCAGGCCCGGCTGCTGTTATCCAGCACAAGCATGGGCTTCTCCGGGGAGGCTGCCGCCTCGCTGGAGCAGTATACCGTATAGGTGCACTGGGGCCCCTCCTCCTTTTTGGGTGTGTCGCTGAAATCAAATACCGGCATGATAATCCTCCCTCATATTGAAAGAGAGAGCCATAACACCGCTGTGCCATATACTCTCTCTTTGTGGCTAAATTACGTGTATATCCACTGGAAAAGCACGTTTTTCCTAGCCTTATTATATGTAAATCCTTTTTTCATGTCAATAGGTGATTAGGGTGTCTTTCCCTGGCTGTACCGGTTTTCGTTCTGTGCGGATTTTCGTTCTGTGCAGAGTTTCATTCTGTTGGGCAATCCTGCATGCCAGACGTTCTGCCATGGCAACGGATGTCAGCGTCACATATATTTCCAGTGCGCTGCTTACGATTCCGGCTATTCCCAGAAGGAGTACGGACAGCCCCGCGGGGGGGGGCGGGCGGGGGGGGGGGGGGGGGGGGGGGGGGG
>JAJQEA010000307.1:20713-23919 GCA_021201905.1 Clostridia bacterium | reverse complement strand
CCGGTACGCTCCGGGATATATCTGATACCGGGACCATATGATCCAAAGCAGATACAAAAGCGCCAGCACCGCGGATAAAAACGCAAATATGATATGTAATACAGATTTGAGGGGCAGTTCCTCCGGAAGGTAGGGCGTGGTGATGGCACAGAACAGCAGTACCAGCGCAGACGGAATCAGTCCGGCGCAGATTGGGTGCAGCGTGATTCGGGACTTTATCTTACGGTGTATCAGATAAAAATAGCTCCCCACCAGAACGCCCCACAGAAAAAACGACCTCTTCCTGTCAAAAAAATTGCCAATCACGGAAAAGTTGGTGGTAAACCAATTATATCCTCTTGTAAATAACACCGTGTATACAGGAATTAAAAAGTAAGCCCAGAATTTCATTTATTGTCCAGTCCGTTTCATTTGTTTTCTACAGTATAGCAGACCGGGTGAAATTTATATTTAAAAAACTCTGACTTCTTTCTAAACAATTGATAAATATTTTACAAACACCCAGGATTAATCCGGAGAAAAACATAATTTTACGGTTTTCTCTAAGCATAACACATTCAAAATTACCCCATGAAGTTTTAATTGAATCCTGCCTTCTACGGCCACCCTGGAAACAACGTAAACAAAATCACGGCCACTGCTGTACAGATAGCAGGTGTCACCACGGAAAGGCAGAAAATCGGGATATAGGCACTCTTATGGGATTCCCCGCACAACCCGATGGATGTATTAACCGAACTGCTGTGCGGAAGCGAATCCAGTGAGGACGACGCAATGGCCATGACCCTCGCAATAGCGGCATACGACACACCCTGCATGGCTCCGAATATATCATAAAATATAGGCGTGATAATTCCAAGGCCGCCCGAGGCAGAACCGCAGAATCCCGCAAGAAGCGCTGTCCCCACCGAAACGCCAACCAGGTAATTGCCCGGAATATGTATGACTGCATCCACAAGTAATTCAAATGCAGGGGTGGACTTTATGACTGTTCCAAATCCGACGATGGTGCATATATTGAAAATCGCCACTGCGGCCTTGGGCACGCTTTGGAAAACAGCCTCGGTCAATTCTGCCCTGTCAAACCTGCGGTACATGAGTATGATGGTTGTCGCTATTCCCATCAGCAAAGCATATTCAATGGGAATGATATTTTCCCCTGTCCCGTTTTTCAGATTGATTGCTATTACGGTCACAAGCATGGGTATGAAGGATATGAGAGGACTGGGCAGGCTGCCGCTTTTCTCATCTTTGTCGTCATCCCTGGATGCAAATACCTCTCCATCTCTCTTTGCGTTCTTTATCATGACCGAAAGCCAGAAACTTCCTATGAGCAGCATTAAAATGCTTGAAATGAAACCAACAACGGTTCCGGCCATCAAATCCACCCCGAACCCCTGGGTTGGTATAATATTCTGCACCTGGGGCGCTCCCGGCGCAATCATGGCAAATGTACAGGAACCAAAATAGAGTGCCGCCGGCATTAACCGGCGAGGTATGTTATTTTCCCTGAAGATTGCCAAAGCAATGGGAAATGTGGCAAAAATCGAAATGATGGCTGTGACGCCTCCGTAACAGATAATACCAGTGGCCAGGGGTATGGCCAGATATGCCATGCTCTTAAATTTTCCTGTTACCCATTTGGCAATTGAGGTGGCCGCACCCGACAGTTCCATCGTGGTCCCCAGTAACGTTCCGCAGAAAAACACCAGATAATAGGAACGGTAATAGTCAGCAAAACCAGTCATGTAATTTTCAGTGAGAGTCCTGTATATGTTCATGTTTCCGGACACAATCGCTATTAAAGACGCGATCATTACTGTTATAAACAGGTTGACTCCCCGCATCATCAAACATATCAATGTACAAAACGCTATTACTATCCCCACAAGACTTATATATGTTTCCATTTTCCCCTCCACCATTAAATCATGTTAAAATATGCCTTTACTTCATCCGGACTGGCTATCTCCCTGTCAGCTTCACGGGCCATGTCAGCCACCCGCTTAACTAATTCTTCGTTTTTAGGCGCCCCAAGCTCCCTATAATGGTAATCCCCAATACCAATCGCCAATCCTCCGCCATTCTTCAGTACATGGGGAGCCACATTCAGCAGGTTTCCTCCCAGACAGTTTGCGCTCCAGTAACACGCTTCATCAGGAAGCACGCTTCGCATGGCATCCACGCCGCTGGCCGTACAGGGATGTCCTGTTATATATTTCCCCTCCGTCAGGTGAAACAGGAAGTATCCCGGCTTTGTGATGAGGCCCATCTCTATCAGCTTTCTTCCCCTTCTCACAAATCCCACATCCCAGCAGGTCATCTTTACCTTAATCTTATAGTTAAGCATCTCTCTTGCACAGAACTCCAGCGTCCCGGTGGAATTTATATATATGGAATCCGCCTCCATAAAGCAGCCCTTTTCCTCATCATACTGGTCCAGGTTCACGCTTCCCGTATCCAGGGGGATGATATCCGGCTTAGTTGACTCCTTCTTTGCCAGTTCCGATATGATTTTGATACGTGAACTGTCCTTGTCATTGCTGTTAAAGCCCAGGGTGGGCAATAGTAAAATGTCTGTCTTTTCCCGCACTTTTTCTATGATTTCAGCATACACCTCCGCGTGATTATTAGGCTCCCCGCTGTCTATCCTTGCGTGGAAATGCATGATGGATGCACCCGCTTCCCTTACGCGCTGCGCCTCGTCCACAAGCTCCTGCACGGTCCACGGCACGTTGGGGTTCATGTCTCTCATTGCATATTCGTTTACACGGGCTTCTATGATAACCTTCTTCATATGGATTCTACCTTCACCTTTCTTTGTTCATTGAACCGGAGCATTTATCCTCTCCGCGTTCCATCCTGATATCCTGCCGACTCCAGAAATATCCGCCTCACAATATCTTTTCCAATCTCCTTGCTGCCGCAAAATCCGCCTTTCACCACCACCGGCAGACCGGTATATTTTCCCATGATACGGCCCACGTCAACCTGGGGGACTATATTATCAACGGCCTCTATATATGAAACCTGAAGCCTGCGGCACACGCTTTCCATCGTATCCCCTCCGGTCAGCAGAAGTCCTGCCACCTGCTCCCGGCCCACAAGCTCCATCACTCTTCCTGTAATTTCCGCAAGTCCTTCATTAATGTGTCTTGAACAGGTACCGGAATCATATCCGCGCCTTAAGTCCTCCTGATCCAGAT
>JAJQEA010000307.1:19620-20703 GCA_021201905.1 Clostridia bacterium | reverse complement strand
TCCAGACTTACCACACAGCCCCCAAGGGCTGTCCCTATGATAATAGACTGGGGCACTGGTTTTTGCCGGAACAGCTCTGCTACAATGCCAACCGTCCGGTCCACTTCCTTTTCAAATTGATCCTGTCCATTCATCAGCATAACCGCAGATACATGAACCGGCACATTGGACTCATTACCGCACAAATAGTTCATCTGCGCTTTTGTCAGCGGATTTGCACTCCCTACCACGAACAGCGCAGTCTTTCCCTCCGGCATTGGGCCGTCTTCCAGACCAGGGCCGTACTCCAGGGTTGCGGAAACTTCTTCCTTTATCAGCCCCCTGCGGTAATTCAGCTTCATGGTAAATGCGCCAGGGTCCACTGCCAGGACATTCCACCCCAATTCCACACAGGCCTGTGCAATCAGATCTATGTGCTCCAGGGTAACCGCATCCATTACCAGTATCTGTCCCCCTCGCTCCCTGGCATCTATCATGGCGCATTTAAGCGCTCCCGCTCCGCTGTCCACTTTTTCTATGGATATCAGCTCCACCTTTCTCCTGCTCTGTCCCTGAATCAGCCTTGGAACAAACGCATCCCTTACAGGAGTTTTTACATCCCGGGCAATCGAAGTTTCCGTCAGCACGGTCCCGTCGATGATTGATATACCGTTTAAGCAGATTCTCCTGGATTGCGGCATCGCTGGCACCATGACCGCAACCATGTCTCCCCCGAGAATATCCAGCATGGCGTCTATTTCATTTCCAATCCTGCCCCGCAGCGTTGTATCTATTTTTTTCGAAAAACAGGTGACGCCTGCGGATTTAAGGGCCTTTGTTGCCCTGCATACAGCCCTGTATGCATCCTCCGGCTTCATATGTCTGCTGTTGCTGCTTACAAATACCGCGTCCAGACACGCTGTGTCTTCAGAATGCTCCAGCGCCTCAACGTCTAAAAACAAACCGGTCCTTGCCTGTGATTTTGCAATCAGCACGCCTGCGCTTGCGGTGCCTGTAAAGTCATCGGTAACAGCTCCTATCATCGTATATGGGGGGGGGGGGGGGGGGGGGGGGGTGGGGGGGGGGGGGGGGGGGGGGGGGGGG
>JAJQEA010000307.1:0-19610 GCA_021201905.1 Clostridia bacterium | reverse complement strand
TTTTGGCACACCCCCCCCCGCGCCTTCGGGGGCCTGTAACGCCAACGGAAACCCCCCCAAACACCGTTAATACCCCCCCCCCCCTGCTTCAGCTATTTTACAGCCTAATTTCATCGTGCTTTACATCATGAAGGGCTTTGGCGTATTTGACTGTGGATTCGATGGCCGCCATCATGCTGACATTGGTGGCAATTCCCTTTCCGGCAATATCAAATGCGGTTCCATGGTCCACGGAACATCGTAAAAACGGAAGCCCCAGCGTAACTGAAACGGTTCTCTCCAAATCCAGTGTCTTACATGGCATATGGCCCTGATCGTGATACATTGCCAGTATAGCATCAAATTCCCCGTTTTTTCCTCTGGAAAATAATGTATCCGGCGGAACCGGCCCGGTTACATTGATTCCCCGTTTCTTCGCCTCCTCAATAGCAGGGATGATTTCCTTCACTTCCTCATCACCGAACAGTCCGCCTTCCCCGCTGTGAGGATTAATGCCTGCCACCGCTATGTATGGCGCCTCCATTCCCATTCCCTTTAACTCCTTGTCAATGCGGCATATATCATTCAGTACGTGTTCCTTCGTGGCATACCGGATGGCATTCATCAATGATATATGCCTGCTGAGATGGAATACCCTCATCTTAAAGCAGTCAAACATAGTCAGCACATACGGCGCTTTTGTGCCGTCCATGTAAATCTCTGTGTGACCGGCCTGCTTTACCCCCACCATCTTGATGGCCACTTTATTAATGGGGGCCGTGGTTACCGCGTCAATCTCTCCTGCAAGGCCTAATTCAATGGAAGTACGAATAGAATCCATTGCTATCTGTCCGGCAACCGCCTGCTCCTTCCCCCAAACCAGCTTCGATATATCATAGTGTCCGGTTTCAAGGACATCAATGACGCCAAACCGGAAACCGGCGTCTGCCACGGATTCAATCCGTTTAAATTCCAGGCCGCATTGGGGAAGAATTGCCTTTGCTCTTTCCAGTACGTTCAAGCAGCCGATGACAAGCGGCCTGCATTCATCATAAATCTTCTTCTCTGCCAGAGCCTTCAGGATAATCTCTGGCCCAATTCCCGCCGGGTCTCCAATTGTGATTCCCACAATTGGTTTGTATTGCTCTTTCATTCGCCTCTCCTTTTGATTGATATTTTTTATTTCTATATTTTTTCGATATTTACATATATTATTATCAATCGAAAATTATAAAATGTCAATTGTTATTTTTATTAGAATATGTCCCCCACTTTTAGTGCATTTCTTATAATTTGAATTCACACCGTTTAATAAAAAAACAAAGAAAAAGAGCATCCATGCACAAAGCATGAAAGCCCCTACTTGAGGATATTTCATATTTTAACAAGCGCCCATGTTCGCAAACCGCTAAACAAGGTCCATCTCAATACCGAGATTCCTGGCAGTCTGAACATATTCCTTTTTTATTTCCATATCTGTAATCACCCTGTCCACCTCAGACATTGGACACACGGTAAAGAGATTCCTGCTGCCGAACTTTGAACTGTCGGCAATGACATAAACCTGGTCCGCCACCCTTATCATCTCACGTTTCACGTCCATCTGGGGAGTTCCCATGGAAGTCAGGCCCGTTTTGAGATTGATTCCATTGACCCCCACAAAGGCCTTGTCAACATGAAACTGCCCCATGGCCCCAACCGTTATGTTATCCAGAGCAGCCGGCGGATTGCCGATGACATGGCCTCCCACAATAAAAAGGTCCACATGTCTGGCTGAAGTCAGCTCCGCCCCGGATAAAACGGAATTCGTCACCACGGCCAGATGCTTTTCCTCATGCTCCTTGATATATTTGGCCAGATAATATCCGGTGGTGGAATCATCAATAATAATTGAGTCTCCCCCCTCAATATATTCATATGCCTTTTTCGCAATCCTGTACTTTTTATCACTGTTCAGGAAATATTCTCCGGGAATGAACTCCACCGACAGTCCCTTTTCCTTGCGGACAGCCCCCCCGTATGTTTTCTTGAGGACCCCCTGCTGGTCCAGTTTTCTTATATCATTCCGTATGGTTACCTCGGAACACCCCAACCGCCTGCTTATATCTGCAACCTTGACAATCCCGTTGGTCTGCACTTCATCTATGATAATCTCTAAACGTTCGCTTGCCTTCATATGCAATATCCTCTTTCTATCGCTTAAATGTATCTACTGATTTATTATATTACATACAAAATAAGATTACAATCGAAAGAATAAAATCATCAAACCAGATGCCCCTGCACACAAACACCGTCATTTCCCAGACTCATATTACATGAAACGGTCAAAGGGTGGTTTCCCTCCACTTGACTATATTCTTAAACACCACTTCCCCATCTGTTTTCTTACCGTCCAGGATGTCAGCCAGCTCTTCCATGGCTCTGACCCCTTCCTGATAAGCGGGCGTGATAATGGCAGATATGGCCGGGGTAGTCATCCGGGTCCATCCCTCGGCGTCAAATCCGATGAGGCCCAGTGTGTCCGGAAACAGCCTCATATAATCCGGGTACCTGCGGATCGCCTGGTACACCACCTGCAAAAGTCCCGGACTGGCAACATAAATCAGCGTCTTTTTATCCAGGCTTATCTGGTCCTTCAGCATTTCGTAGACCTGATCGGACTTTACGCCCTCCTGGAGGTACTGGGTGGCGCCCTCCTTCCAGGCGTCCTGTATGGCATCCTTATATCCCTGTGTATTCTCAAATCCAGCGCTAATGTTGGAATCACCGTCTGAAATCATGAGAAAGTTCTCATATCCCTTCTTGATGCATTCCGAAATCACCTGGTACACGCAGTCATAATTGTTGCTTTTCACATACCGTCCCTTGAAATCATAGGGCTTGGCATCCAGGTATACGATGGGCTTTTTCTTTTTTTCCAGGTCTGAGGCCAGCATGCTGAAACGGTAGGTGGACTGGACGATAAAACCGTCAACGCCCAGCCTGAGCATGCGTTCCACGTAATCCTTCTCATGCTGGAAGGCCAGACCGCTGTTTCCCACCACAATCTGGTATTCCAGGGCGCTGGCAGCCTCCTCAATTCCTTTGAGCGCCCTGGCGCAGTATCCCTCCGACGTATCCGCCAGAATGACCCCCACCACGCCGCTGCTCTTGGCCTTCATGGCTCTGGCCGCAGCACTTGGCTCATATCCGGTCTCATCAATGATATGCTGTATTCTCTGTTTGGTCTCCTCAGACATCTTATTAATCTTGCCGTTGAGATAGAAGGACACCGTTGTCTTTGAAACACCCGCCCGTTCAGCAATCTCATTAATTGTCAACTTCTTCATTCTGACCTCCACCCGCCTCATCCTGCATCGCTCTTATAAATATACCATTAAATCCGCAATCGGTAAAGTGTCGTGTTCCCATTTATGGTGTGAATGGCCGCTGCCTTGGCATAAACCGGCACCCCTTTGCAATCGTGTATTTTACCGCCCTGCCACGTTTCCTGGTTCCATACCAGGAAGTCCCAGGATTCATCCGGCGACAGGCAAAAGCTCATGGCCGTCACCTGCTCCTCCGTCTCCGGCCGGCTGCTTCCGTACTGGAAAACCTGGGCTTTCTCAGCCTCTGTCCCCTCTCCAAACAGGCAGGTCCAGTCTGTGATACGGTCTGTAAAACCGTTTTTTTGATCAGGCAGGTGCTTTTCTCTTTCTGGTTATACTCTTTGGATATGACACAGGGCACTGCCTCAAAGGGGCGGGAGCCCAGCACCGTCATCCCGTCATCCCCGCCGGAACACAGTCTCCAGCATTCCCCGCAGCATTCCCCGGTCCCCTCCGTCCCTGTCCCCATGGGACTTCCCTGGACGGCACTATCCAGATGATAATACTCCTCCACCTCATGACGGCCGTCGCAGCGTATATCATTGACAATCATCCAGATTCCCTGGTCCACCGCCATCACCTTGCGAATGACCAGATAATGCTCCCCGGACATGAGACATCCGTGATAGGCCATTTCCCCGTAATGGACCGGCCCCTGCTCCCTGTAATAATTTTTAAAGCTCTGTCCAAAGCTGTCATACCCCCATGAACCCCTGGGCTTTCCATGGGACTCTCCGTCTATGACGCATACATTGTGGGCCTGGGCGCTTTTGAGAAACGGGCGCAGGGGTTCCTCCTCCACATAGGAGTACCTGCCGCTGTCCACCAGTATGGGACGGCCTCTGTAATGCAGGGATATATGTGTCAGATCCGCGTGTCCGTGCCCGCTTCCAAGGGGACCGCATTTCATATAGGTGAAATGGCTGTCCTCCTCCCAGCTGCTTCTAAAATATATATGCCCGGCATCCGCTGCTTCCAGGGACAGGCGCTCCAGTTTCCTGGCCGTCATGGCGCTGTACCCGGTGACTCCGGCGTTTCCCAGCAACCCGGCGCTGTCCAGGTCCGCGGTTTCATATCCCCCATACCTGTACCTGCCGTCTCCGGTCAGGACAGCCGCCTTCACCATCACATCCCTCACATCGGTAACATCGCTGTCACACTGGGCTATCTGAAAATGATCCGGTCCCGTGGCGAAAAGCACGTAACGGCTCATCCTGTCAACGGCCTTCTCCAGCCAGTCTGTATTGCGCCAGAATTCCCTCCTGTTTTCAATCCTTACCCGGGCCCGGCAGGAGGCCAGCAGCTTCATGCAGGCCAGAAGCACCTCCATGTGATACATCATGGACTGCTCCCAGTGGGCTCCGTCATCCAGTACCTGGAGCCCTATCTGACGTTCCAGTTCCTGCCAGGCCCAGTCCTCCGTTCCGTCTGAAGGTAAATATTCGTGAAACCACAAATACCCGTTGCAGATGGACACCGTCTGGAGGACGCCCCAGTTGCTGAGTGTATATTTTCCGATGTACCTCTTCCTCATGCTGGCAAACTGTTCTTTCATACTCGCGAGGATTACTGCGGCTTCTCTCTCCTCCATCAGGCCCTCTCCCAGAAGATGAAGCAGCAGATACTGCCAGCTCATGCACCGGATTCCCGTATCAATGGTCCGGGTGGTCACGGTTCCCTCAGGCAGTATGGGATTGGCCTGAATCCAATGAAGCAGAAACCATTTCAGCTTTTCCACATATGCCTTATCGCCGGTAAGCCAGCCGGCAATGAGAAGTTTGTTCATGTACTCATGACGGTTCAGCATGAAAATCCATTCCGGATCCTCGTTGGGGCTTCTGTCCCATATCATTTCCTCAAGGGTAAATGGTTCACGGCAGGGTTCCATATCCCATCTGTCCTCAAAGGAAAATGTATGGGCCATCAGCCTGTCCGCCTGCGCCAGAATTTTCTCCGCCTCCTCCCGGCAGTTTCCGGCAATATGGGCGCACACCCGTTCCTTCTCATACCAGGCTCCGTAGGCCTCTGCTCTTTTTCTCACATGTACATACCGTTCATCATGCATAGTTAACTCCTTTTATACTGTTTCGTCTTTCTCTCATTTCAGGGGGCTGCTTTATCCCCTGTCTCATTGGCATTTATAAAGCAGAGAGGGAGGCGCCCCCGCCGCATGCCTCAGGCATACATGTCAAAGGGTACCTCCCCGCTTTTTTCTAGACAATCAGGCGCAGGACAGAAAGCACCACGCCCAGGATAATAGTAAGGATGACCAGCTTATAGGTGGTCCACTTTTTCACCTTTATAAGGTAGAAAATCAGTCCTGTGAACAATACAGGAAGGAGCTTGGGGGCGATAGCGTCTATCATCTCCTGGATAGCCACCACCTTCTGCTGGTCTCCCGGCATATTGGCAACGTATTGGATCGGTGTGGAAATCTTTACGAAATTCACAGCAAGGCCGGAGATGACCGTCACGCCTATCATGCTGGCGATATTGGATATCTGTTCCATCTTCGTGCTGAGGGTGGCGATAATGTTGGTGCCCAGCTTGTATCCCCACATTCCGGTCAGAAGCTTCATGGCCAGAAGAATCACGTTCATGGCCACAAAGAACAGGATAGGGCCCATGATCAGGCCGTCCTGGGCCAGGGACGCGCCGATGGTTGCGAACAGCGGCGCCAGGCAGAACTGGGCAAGGGAATCACCGATTCCTGCCAGAGGTCCCATGAGAGCCATTTTGATGTTGCGGATTTCATTGGAAGGCGTCTTATTCTCCAGCATGACCAGATGAAGGCTGGTGATAAACGGAAGAAAGTGAATATTGGTGTTAAAAAACTCTATATTCTCCTTCAATGCCTCCTGGAGCTTGTCATCGTCGTCCCGGTGCATCTTGCGGAGGGCGGGATAAAGTACATTTGCATAGCCAAGGCCCTGGTAATTGCCATAGTTAAATCCATTCTGCAGGAAATAGGCCCGCAGGGATGTTTTCATATAATCTTTTTTCTCCAGCTGATTAAATGCCATCTTCAAATTCAACCTCCACTTCTTCTACAGATTCGCCGTTTCCTTTGCCGGCATGGAAAAATACAAGCAGCGCAATAGCCGTACCGATGACAGCCACACCCATGACAGGAAGGTTCAGGTAGGCAATGGCGATATAGCCGAACAGTACAAATGGAATCAGTTCCTTCTTTGCCATTACATTGAGAATCATGGCAAAACCAATGGCGGGAAGCATCTTGCCTGCCACGCCCAGACCCGCGCTGAGCCATGCGGGAATCAGGGAAATCACCTTCTGGAGCCCCTCGGAGCTGAAGGCGCCTCCGAATCCGATGACAAAGCCCACCACCGCGAATACGCAGACCGTTGCATTGGCAGCTATCCTGAAGCCCCGGAAATTTTTTTGTCCAGGGCCTTATACGCATAGCTTGTAAGGGTTGTGGCAAAGGTGTAGGTGGCTGTAATCACAAACTGGAAAGCCACCGCAAAGGGGAATGAAAGAGCCAGGGCAGAGCCCACGTCAATACCGGAATCCTTCATGGTGATGGCAATGATGGTTCCCACAATTCCCGGTCCCATGGGGTTAGGCGGCACGGAACCGCCCTGGGATACGCCAAATCCCATGAACGCCAGCTCGCCCACAGCTCCCATGGCCAGGCCGGTGGGAAGATCCCCTAAAATAAGTCCCACGCCGGCCGCCATGACAAGGCACCGGTTGGTGTAAATTCCGAACAACATGCCTGCCAGACAGAAGGCTGTCCACAGACCGATTAGCAAACATTGAAACATACTGATTGTCACGATAATTCCCTCCTCTTAAACGTGTCTTTTCCAATTAAAGATACTTATTCAAATCCACCCTGGCTGCTCCGTCATCACCGGAGGCAGTTGTCCTGGTATTAAAGACGACTCCATACGTGTCATGCAGCTGTCTTAAAGCAGCCTTATCCTCGTCGCCCAGTGCAATATACTTGCTCACTTCCTCCTTTCCCGGAGCGTGATGGATATTGCCCACATTGATTTCCTTCACAGGTACGCCGCCTGCCACCAGCTTAAGCGCGTCCTCCGGCGTCTTGCAGACAATAAAAATGGTCTGCTTGGGAGATGCCTTCATGATAACGTCACAGGTGTGCTGGATGGAGAAAAAGCGCATGGCGATGGTCTTTGGAACCACTGCCTTCATCAGTGTCTGCTGCATGGTATCCTCGCTGGCCGAATCATTTGCAACGATAACCGTATTCACGCCAAGAGCTTTAATCCAGAGCTGTCCCTGTCCGTGAATCAGCCTCTCGTCAATTCTGAATGCTACAATATTAGGTACTGCCATTTTATATCCTCCTTGTTATAAGCCTGTTTTGTCTGTACTACATGGGCTTCTTACCAGTATAAATTCCAATCCTTATAGAACCGCATGAGGGCTTCCATGTAATAATAGTCTCCCCAGATATTGCCCTCATCCACACCCTTGCCTGAATGCCATGAATACACGCCATGGAGCAGCACCGGGTTTCCTGCTTTTGTCTCCGGCGCCATATAGCGTTCCATCAGGGAGCGCAGGATACAGTGCATGGCATGGCGGTAGGTGTCCTTGTCAGGTTCTACCTCCGGCAGATACTTAAGCATCTCATGAATGCCGCACACACCAATGGCTGCCGCCGATGAATCCCTGGACTGTTCTGAACCGTCTGTGAATATCAGATCCCAGTAGCACACCTCATCTTCCGGAAGCCGGTTCAGGAAATAATTGGTCATGCCCTTAAACAGGTTGAATGCACTGTCATCCTTAGCATATCTGTAATTCAGCGGTATACCGTAGATTCCCCATGCCTGGCCCCTGGCCCAGGCCGAGTCGTCGCTGTATCCCTGTCTGGTAACGCCCCTGAGAGGCTCCCCTGTCTCCGGGTCAAAATAAAAGGTGTGGTACGCGGAGGCGTCATCCCTGATAACGTTGTTGCAGGCCGCCTCATAATGCCCCAGCGCCGCGTTCCTGTATACAGGATTTCCCGTTTCCAGGGAGGCCCAGTGCAAAAGGGGGATATTTAACAGGCAGTCGATAATCAGGCGGTAATTATCCCTGGCTCCAAGCTCTCCCCAGGCCTGGATGAAACCGCCCTTTTCCTGAAACCGTTCCATCAGCTTGTCTGCTGCCAGAAGCCCTGCCCTCCTGCCCTCATCCGAGCCGGTCAGCTTGTATCCGGCCACGCATGAAAGGCTGTGGAGAAAGCCCAGATCATGGTGGTCCAGCTCAATACGCTTCTCCACCCGGTTCAGGAAGGACCCCACATTTTTAAGAGCCAGCTCCTTAAAGGCATCCTCCCCTGTGTACTCATGGCACAGCCACAGAAGTCCGGTCCAGAATCCGTCCGTCCATTCAATATTGTCAATGATACCGTATGTCTGGTTTTTAGTGGCCGATGAAGGAAACCTGGTGCCAAAGTACTCCATATTGCACCTTACCTGGTCCACCACCCGGTCCATGGCTGCCGTTACCTCTTCCCTGGTCAGAAGCCGCGCCGCCTCATATTCTGCCTTTTTGTTGATTGGTTCCACATGAATCTTCTTTATCACGTTCTCAATCCCCATCCTTTCCTCTGTGGTCCGCACCTACAATCCGTCCTCAAACTCCGGCCCTTCCTCCGGGCTGTCCAGGGCGTCCAAATCCCGCAGGCCTTCCTTCCCTGCTGTCAGCAGCGCTGCCGCCAGCTCATTCAGGCCATACATGGGTCTGGAAAACACAGCTTCCACCAGAGCCGCCATGTTCACACCGGCAATTACCTTGATTTTCCTGTCTGTCCGTTCCGTCCTCAGGGCCGCTGCCGTGTTAAACGGAGTGCCTCCCACCAAATCAGCCAGAATCAGGACCTCGTCCCCCTCCAATGATTCCATGGCCCCTGTCATGGCTCCCTTCAGGTCCTCTGAACTTTGTCCCATCTCAAAGTTAACCGCTGCCGTGTTGTCCGGTTTCCCCGCCACCAGGGAGATGGCGCTCAGAATACCCTCCGGAAATTTCCCGTGTCCTGTCACAATGATTCCTGTCATGCTTTTTTCCTTCCTCCTGTCTGCTTCTCCTGTTTGTTTTCCTCCAGGTTTACTTTCGTTTTGTTTACCGCTTCTTGAAGTAATCGTTCCTGTCTCCTGTAAATGTCATGTTTTAGTAAATTAGTTTACCGATGTTTGAAGTATAGTACTATTCACAATGAATGTCAATATACACTTTTGTTATAAACATTTTTCTTGCATATTGCATAGTACTTTATTCTAATTTTTATGCATATTCAACATATATCATCCCCATATATTGGTTATTATTTTTATTCTCCCCCTTGTTTCCTTTTATTTCGCCGTTCAAGTAAACCTTTTACAGTTTACTCTATATTTTTCTAGTAAACTTAATCTTTTTTTCATCTTATATCCAAATTTCTTTACTGCCGTCTTCCTGTTTATTTTACTTCTTACCGTTTTACCTTTCTCTCTATTTTCTATTTCGTATCCCCGGCAGAATGTATCCCCGGCAGAATGTATCCCCGGCAGAACGTATCACCGGCAGAACGTATCACCGGCAGAACGTATCCCTGACAGAATGTATCACCTGCAGAACGTATCCCTGGCAGAACGTACCCCTGACAGGACATATCACCGAAAAAACAAACAGCGGGGCAATATAACCATTGCCTCGCCTGCACCGCATCCAACTGGATATCTTCTCTTATTCAATCACCGCATCCGCCAAGCGGCAGTACCTTTGATTCCCCGCCTAATCTGACTCCCCACCTGCTTTTCATTCCACTCCTAATCTGACTCCCCACCTATTTTTCATTCCACTCCTGCTCCGATTCCCCTCCCCATTCTTTTGTTCCTCCCGGACTGACAGAGGAAATCCTCTATTCATCCGTTCCATCCCTTCCACCTCTTCCATGGTCATTCCTTCTAATTGCCGATGTGCCTGCCAGGCCAGGACTCATGCCGGGTTTATCCGAATCGTTTCGCATATGTCCGCAATACATCTCTCATGCGTCTCAATATGTTATCCCGGCTGAATCACACGCGCCACACCGCTGATATACAGCAGACTTTTTATGAATATTCAAGCGCAATTGTCCGTTCCATCAGGTTCCCCACCTTTTTTGCAATTTCCTCCGTGGTTCCTTCAATGCGGTCCAGCACATAGGATTCCATAACACCCAGTACAGCCATCCCCAAAAAGTGGACAACAATTTCGTCCGCCTGTCCCTCTCCCATGGAGGCCATCTTTTTGCGCAGCTGCTCCTCCATAAAATTAAGCAAAAGCTTGCGGAAGGAAACCGTGCTGTCACTGTGAAACAGGGCGGCAAAAAAGGCTTTGTTATTCTCAAAATAGCGGAACCAGATGACGGTGCCCTCAATCATTCCCTTCTCCTTTTTTTGCTCGCAAATCTGATCCAGTTCTTCAATCAGCTTGTTGATGATTACATCCAGGAGATCGTATTTGTCCACATAGTGCAGGTAGAATGTCTTCCGGCTGATATCTGCCCGATCTGTTACATCCTTCACGGTAATCTCGTCAAACTCCTTTTCCGTCAGCAATGCCAGGAATGCCTCCTGAATCAGCTTCTGGGATCTTACGATTCGTCTGTCCATGTTTTCCTCCCTCTCCGGTTAATACCCACATCTGTCAATATTGAGTATTAATATATACCTCAGACAAATGTGGGCATTGAGCTGTCTGTCAAATATCGTTATACTTAATATACACGTGAGTAATAAAATCCGCAAGTAAATTATTTTAAATCAGGAGGTATCAAATGAATATTGTACAGAAAAAAGTCCGTTTTCCCGCCCATGGTGTAAGCGCAGCTGCAATCCTCAATATTCCGGAGAACGCGGAAAAGACGAAAAACCCGGCCATTGTCTGCGTACATCCCGGAAGCAGCTGCAAGGAGCAGACTGCGGGAGGATATGCGGCCAGGCTGACTGAGAATGGCTTTGTGACCATTGTATTTGACGCCGCCTGTCAGGGAGAAAGCGAAGGGGAACCCCGATATGCAGAAATTCCCGCCATGCGTGTGGAGGACATCCGCTGTGCGGTGGATTATCTGGTAACCCTGGAATTTGTGGACGAAAACCGCATCGGTGTATTAGGTGTTTGCGCCGGCGGCGGTTATGCGGTCAATGCAGCCATGACAGAGCGCCGTATAAAAGCAGTGGGCACTGTGGTGGGCGCAAACATCGGGCGGGTCCAGCGTGAAAGCTGTAATCCCATACAGGTCCTGGAAGAAGCTGCCCGGCAGCGCACCCTGGAAGCGCGGGGCGGCGAGCCCCTTATCACAAACTGGATTCCCTGCAGCCAGGAGGAAAGGGAGAAGGCGGGAATCCAGGACATCGACATTGTGGAGGCCGTGGATTACTACACCACCCCACGCGGGCAGTCGCCAAACTCACCAAACAAGCTGAAATTCACCAGTATGGATTCCATGCTGGGATTCGACGCGTTTCATTTGGTGGAGGAGCTCTTAACACAGCCCCTGCAAATTATTATCGGGGATAAACAGGGCGCGTTCGGTTCCTACAGGGATGGACAGGAACTCTACCGCAGAGCCGCGTCCACAGACAAGAATCTCCTGGTGCTGGAAGGTGTAAGCCATTACGACCTGTACGACCAGCCGGAGCCTGTAGGCCGCGCGGTGGGACAGTTGACGAAGTTTTATAATGACTATCTGTAGTGAGACGTTATTCATCCTCACCGTTGGCGAGTGCGGTTGGCCCCGCTGTTTTGCAAAATCAAAGAAATGATAGAAAAAAATACAATTTAGCTGTAAAATAGATCCCGTAGCGTTTTCAAACTCAAACTGCACTTCGCATAACGGAGAAATTAGATGATTGTATTGATAACAGGTGCGTCGCACACTGGCAAGACCGTGCTTGCACAAAAAATGCTTGAAACATACCATTATCCGTATTTATCCATCGACCATTTGAAAATGGGATTAATTCGCAGCAAAAACACGGAGCTTACGCCGGTCAGCAGCGCCAAAGACCTTACAGAGTATTTGTGGCCCATTGTTTGTGAAATGATTAAAACCGCCATAGAAAATGAGCAAAATCTTATGGTGGAGGGTTGTTATATCCCTTTTGATTGGGCAGATTACTTTGAAAAAAAAAGTATCTTGACCAGATCAAATATTGCTGCCTTGTGATGAGCGAGGAATACATTAAAAGGCATTTTGACAGCATAACCGGATACGCCAATGCCATAGAAAAGCGTCTGGATGATTCCTGCTGTACTTTGGAAAGAGTGTTGGAGGACAATGCACGGTTTTTAGAGCTTGCCCAAAACCACCATGTGAATTATCTGCTTATTGATGACACGTATGAGATAAACATGGATTTATATGGATAGCTTTTAATTTTTCCTTCCATAAAACAAAAAATCATAGAAGAAACCTCCTTAGGGGAAATTCTTCTATGATTTTTTGCACTTTTTAGCAGGGGCAGCCCCGTCTGTCCTTCCTTCTATTTCACTGTCAGCACTCTCACCTTCATGCCGTCGTCCAGATTTCTGCTGCTCTGCAGAACCACCTCACTGCCCTCGGCCAGTCCTTCCGTGATTTCCACGTAGGCGTTCTTTTTTCTCCCCTGTGTGACAGATGTCTTTACAGCGCTCCCATCCCCTGACACCACATACACATAGTCGCTGCCGCCGTCCGACAGGACGCATTTGGCGGGTATGTAGACTGTGCCTGAACTCTCGTTTCCAGCGGCCCTGACATCTGCCATAAGTCCGGTATAGCCCACCGCGCCGCTGTCATCCAGCATAATTTTAACCGTAAACATGCCTGTTTTGGAATCGCATACGGCAGAGATATCGAATATGGCTCCGCTGCAGGTCTTTCCTGCGGACTGAAGTCCTATATTCATGGGCATCCCCGGCTTTAACTGGTCGATATCCATGTCGGCCACCTGGATCTACACCTTTTCGCCGCTGTCATCAATGACGGTGGCTCCTACGGTCTGTGGAGATACTGTCTGGCCTGTCTCCACGTTGATTTTCGTTATCATCCCTGTGATTGGGGATGTCACGGCGCAGTCGTCCAGCTTCTTCCGGGCGATATCCAGGGCTGCCTTCGCGCTGTCCCTCTGGGCGCTGGCGGCATCGAGATTGCTCTCCTGGCCATTGATCGCAGCCTGGAGCTTTGCCGCCGCCGTATCCATCCTGGATTTTGCATTCTCATAGTCCACCTGGGAAACCGCATTGGCGTTAAACAGCTCCTGCATACGGGCAAAATTATTTTTCGCATCCGTATACTCGATCCGGGCCGGAGCCACGCTGGTGTTCTGTTCACTGGCTTTCTGCGCGCTGGTAAACGCCGCCAGGGCCGCGTCATACCCTGCCTGAGCCTGGGCCAGGGCCGCATCCGTATTGTCCACCCGGAAAATCACGTCCCCGGCACTGATATGCTGTCCTTCCGCAGCCGGGATTTCCACCACCTTGCCGCTGCCGTTTGCCATCACATCCACGGTGCTCAGCGCCTCCACCGTCCCCTGCCAGACCATGGACGACAGATCCCTTCCTGACTTTGCCACAGCCGTGGTCACCTCTGTCTGAGCGCTGCCGCCTGCACATCCCGCGAGCAAAACAGCGGCCAGAACAGCGCCCGCACAACCTTTTATCCCTTTTATCATTGATTTAACCTCCATTTTCCTATTTCAGATGTACCCTGACGGTTGCGTTCATGCCAAATACCAGCGGAAGATTATCCTTATTCTCAACAGTCACCTTGATGGGTATAAGCTGAGTCACCTTGGTGTAAGTGCCGCTGGTGGAAAAGCTGGTGGTATTGGCGAAATAAGTCTGGGTGGCTGGTTCGATCTCCGTCACCTGGCCCTTGAAGGTTTTGTGGGGATAGGCGTCTATTTTGACATCCACCACCTGGCCCAGGCGGATTTTCATGATATCCGTCTCCTCCACATTGACGCCAATGTAGAGATTGGAGGTGTCCGCTATGACGGCCAATGACGTGTTTGCGGATACCACCTGATTGACAGCCCCGTCATTTTTGACCACGGTCCCGTTTATAGGGGATGTGATATAGGGGAGCACCTCCTGGCGTCCCAGCACCTGATCCTGCTCTACCAAATCTCCGTTCTCCACATCCCAGGAGATCAGTTTTCCGTTGGTCACCGGCATAACAGAATACAGCTTTGCCGTAACCTTCGCATTATCCGTGCTGAAGTAATTTGTACTCACGCTGAACAGATAATATCCTGCGCAGCATCCTATGATGACCACGGCAAAGAGCAGGGGGATCAGGATTTTTTTGATTTTTCCTTTGCTGCTCCCGGACTCTCCGCCTTCTATCTTATTTTGCGTGTTCTCTTTCATTTTCCTCACGTTTCGCTCCTTTCATGATCCGCAAACTGGCTTTGATATAAGTCGGCGTAGAAGCCTTTCTTTTCCAGCAGCTCTTTATGATTACCCTGTTCTATGATATCCCCGTCCTTCATCACCAGGATTAAATCGGCATCCCGGATGGTGGACAGACGGTGCGCGATAACAAAGCTGGTCCGGTTCTGCATCAGGTTGTTCATGGCCTTCTGAATTAACACCTCTGTCCTGGTGTCAATGGAACTGGTGGCCTCATCCAGAATCAATATCCTGGGATCCGCTAAAATGGTTCTGGCTATGGTTAACAGCTGTTTCTGCCCCTGGGACAGATTGCTGGCCTCCTCGTTGATCATCATTTGGTAGCCGCCCGGCATGGACCGGATAAACTCGTCGCAATGGGCGGTCTTTGCGGCCTCTATAACCTCTTCATCGGTTTTGTCAAAGTTTCCGTACCGGATATTTTCCATGATGCTGGCGCTGTACAGCCAGGTTTCCTGGAGCACCATGCCGAACATGGACCGCAGCTCATTTCTCGTAAATTCCAGGGAATCATGGCCGTCAATCAGGATGCTGCCGGAGTTCAGCTCATAAAACCGCATTAAAAGTTTTACAACTGTTGTTTTTCCGGCTCCCGTGGGGCCTACAATAGCAATGGTCTGGCCGGAATGAATCACCGAGGAAAAATCATTGATAATCATCTTATCCGGCCGGTAGCCAAAATGTACATGCCTGAATTCCACGTCGCCCCTCACCTGCTCCAGGTGAATGGGACTGTCTGTCTCCGGCACCTCTTCCTTCTCGTCCAGGAACTCGAATACGCGCTCCGCAGCAGCAGCCGTGGACTGCAGCGTATTTGAAATATTGGCAATCTGTGTGATGGGCTGGGTAAAGGACCTCATATACTGGATGAACGCCTGGATATCACCGATATCAATCACCTTCCGGACCGTCAGATAACCGCCCAAAAGGCAGACAAACACATAGCCTAAGTTTCCCACAAATGACATGATCGGCATCATCATGCCAGAGAGGAACTGGGATTTCCACGCGGATTTATACAGTTCATCGTTAATTTCCTTAAATGTCTCTATGGCTTCCGCCTCGCCGTTAAAGACCTACACCACGTTGTGGCCGCCGTAAATCTCCTCAATATGTCCGTTGAGCCGGCCCAGGCTTTTCTGCTGTCCCTTAAAATACCGCTGTGACTTTTTGACCACTCCCATGATGAGTCCCATGGAAAGAGGCAGTACCATAACGGCCACCAGCGTCATGCGTATGCTGATGGATATCATCATTGCCAGGACTCCCACAAGGGTGGCCACCGAGGTGATGATCTGGGTCAGGCTCTGGTTCAATGTCTGGCTGACCGTATCCACATCATTGGTGATTCGGGACAGCACCTCGCCGTGGGTTCTGGTATCATAATAGCTGAGAGGCAGCCGGTTCATTTTCTCTGATATGTTCTTTCGGAACTGGTACGTCACCTTCATGCTCACACCTGACATAATATAGCTCTGCAGGTAGGAAAAGGTGGCCGATATCAAATACAGCACAACCAGCAAAAGAAGACAGTTCTTTATGTACCGGAAATCCGTGTAAAGTCCGGTTCCCATCATCCAGGCGATCATGCCTTCAAACAGCTTCGTGGTGGCTTTTCCCAGTATCTTCGGCCCCACAATGGAAAATATGGAGGAGCAGCCCGCAAAAAGGATGACAATGCACACAGATTTTTTATACACCATCAGATACTGGATCAGATGGACCATGGTTCCCTTAAAATCCTTGGCCTTCTCACCGGGCGCCTTGATACCCCGGCCCCCGCCCATACGGGGAGGAGGCGCTTGTTTTTGTTCTGTCACTTTAATTCCTCCTCGCTGAGCTGTGACAGGGCGATCTCGCGGTAGACCCTGCATTCTGCCATCAGTTCCCGGTGCGTTCCCCTGCCCACCATTTTCCCGTGATCCAGCACAATAATCTGGTCCGCGTTCATAATAGTGCTGATGCGCTGCGCCACCAGAAACTGGGTGGAATTTCCCGTTTCCTCTTTTAACGCGGCCCGAAGCTTTGCGTCCGTTTTGAAATCCAGCGCGGAAAAGCTGTCGTCAAACACATTGACGGGAGCATTTTTTACCAGCGCCCTTGCGATGGACAGACGCTGTTTCTGCCCGCCGGACACATTGCTGCCGCCCTGGGCAATGAGCGTGTCAAAGAGATCCGGTTTTGACTCAATAAATTCCATGGCCTGGGCGATAGACGCCGCCCATTTGATCCGGTCTTCTCCTGCCTCCCGGTCACCATAGGCCAGATTCGTTCCGATGGTGCCGGAAAACAGGACCCCCTTTTTTGCGGAACAAATCCCAGATTCTGGCGCAGCTGGTGAAGCGGCCAGTCCTTTATGTTGACTCCGTCAATGAGGATTTCTCCGCCCGTCACGTCATAGAACCGCGGAAGCAGATTTACCAGCGTGCTCTTACCGCTGCCGGTAGCGCCTATAAATGCGGTAATCTGCCCAGGCAGGGCCGTAAAATTAATATCAGTCAACACATCCTCATCCGCATTGGGATAATGGAATGATACATGGCGGTACTCCACCACGCCTTTACATGGCTGCGGTATCTGAACCGGGTCCCTTCTGTCAACAATGGCGGATTTCGTCTCCAGCACCTCCACCACACGGTTAATGGACACAATGGCCCTTGGGATCATAATGAACATCATGGACATCATCAGGAACGCCATGATAATCTGCATGACATACTGCATATAGGCCATCATATCCCCCACCTCCATGTGGAAGCCGGATACCTGGTTGGACCCCACCCACACCACAAGAATGGTGATGAGATTCATGATAAGCATCATGGCGGGCATCATAGCCGACATGGTCCGGTTGACGAACAGATTTGTGCTTGTGAGATCCCGGTTCACCTTGTCAAACCGCTCCTCCTCGAATTTCTGGGTGTCAAAAGCCCGGACCACCAGCATCCCCTCCAGGTTCTCCCGGACCACAAGATTTAAACGGTCGATAAGCTTCTGGACCAGCTGGAATCTGGGCATGACAAGGCCGAACATGGAAAAGACCACCGTAAAGAGCAGGGCAACCGCCAAGGCAATAATCCACGTCATGGACGTATCCTTGGACAAAGCGTGGAGAATACCTCCCACCGCCATGATGGGCGCATAAAATACCATACGGATCATCATGACGATGAGCATTTGTATCTGGGTAATGTCATTGGTGGTTCTGGTAATGAGGGAGGACGTGGAAAATTGATCCATCTCAGCATTGGAAAATCCCTCCACAGAGATAAAAACATCCCGCCTCAGTCCGTGGCTGACTCCCGCCGCCACCCTGGCTCCCAGAAAACCCACGGTAACCGTGCAGGCGGCGCTGAGAAGGGCGATTCCCAACATCTTCATCCCCGTTCCCACTATGTAGGAGGTATTTCCCGAGGTAATTCCGTCATTTACAATGTCGGACATGAAGTCAGGCAGCGCAAGGTCACAGGAGGCCTGGCCGAACAAAAGCACAATGGCAAATAGTATGTAACATACATAAGGTTTAAAATATCGAAAAAGTACGGTCAAACTCATTCCTTCTTCCCGCCGCCGGCAAAGCGCGACGGACCATGGGCCATTTCGGCTATGACGTCTGCGCAGCCTTCATACCCGAAAGAAGATGTATTCAGGCAGATGTCATAATTTTCCATTTTTCCCCACTCTTTCTCGGCGAACATTTTATAATAGTCTCTTCGCTGCTGATCTTTCTTTTTAATATAAGCTTCAATATGATTCATGGCAATATGGTCTGTGCTGTGGATACGGCTGATCCGTTCTTCCATGGAAGAAGCATAGATAAATATATTCAGGGAACCGCATACATCCTTTAAAACCGTATCCGCGCATCTCCCCATGAAAATAGCCGGTCCTTCCATGGCCAGCCTGCAGACGGTTGTGCTCACGGCCTCGAACATCTTATATGGTTCTAAAATCCTGTCAAAATTCTGAAAGCTGTTGGCAAACATGGCGACATCATGGAGCAGGCTGCCGCTGCGCTTTTCATCCCTGTCTCTCAGAATACCGGGGTTCAGGCCGAACCGGTCTGCCGCCATTAACAGAAGCTCTCCGTCGTAAAATGGAATATTCAGCTTTTTTGATAAAATCTTCCCCACTTCCCGACCGCCGCTTCCATATTGCCTGTCGATTGTAATGCAGCTGCGTCTCATTTTTAATCCTCTCTTTCATTTTTCTGCTGCTCCCAAATTCCGGACAATTCCTCCTCCATGATGCCGGCCAGTTTATTCCACAGCTCGATCAGCTTGGTGATGTCCTCATATCCCATGCGCTCCACCAGACGTCCTCTCATATCCTCCATCACCCTGGCGGTTCTGTGGAGAATCTCCTCCCCTTGGGGTGTCATGCAGACAAATGTATTTCTCCGGTCACCGGCGTCCACTTCCCTGGTGATAAGCTTTTTTCCCTCCATCGTATTTAACAGGCGGGATGCCGCTGACGGCGCGATGTCCATACTGCCTGCCAGTTCGGATACATAGATTCCCGGAGCGCCGGGATGCTCCTGAGTATACCTGCGTATCAATTCCAATGCATTGTATTCCGTATACATGAGCCGTTCCGATGAAACATTTAATTTGATCTTTCGCATCCTGCGTATGACTTTTACCAGTTCTGACTGCAGGTATTTACCATCCGCCTCATTTGTCATAATCATTCATTTCCCCCTTGTTTGAAATTAATTATCACTGTTAACTATTTATTATGTACAATATTAACTCTGTTATATATATTTGTCAACAATCATAAAACATGATAAAAACAGAAAAACGGGTTCCGAAGAACCCGCCCTCCATAGGTGTTAATAAATTTATGATGAATCTCAAA
>JAJQEA010000237.1 GCA_021201905.1 Clostridia bacterium | reverse complement strand
AGATGATAAAGGATGCCTTTGAATATTCTGAGAAATACCATACTCCTGTATTGTTCCGCCCGACCACAAGGCTTTGCCACGGATGTGCCAGCGTGGAGCTTAAGGAGCGGGTCAAGCTTCCGGCGCCTGAGGGCTTTGTCAAGGATTCCGGCAAATGGGTTATCTTCCCCAGGCTGTCCCATGCAAACCACAAGATGATTGAGGCCCGAAATCCCGTGATAGGGGAGGATTTTTCAAGCTACAGGTTCAACCTGTTACATAGGGAAGAGGGAAACACGGTCAAAGGCATCATCACTCATGGCATCAGCTACGAGTTTGTCATGGAGGCTCTGAACGGGTACAAAGGAGCGAGAGTGCTTAAGATATCCACCCCCAATCCCATGTCGGAGCGTCTGCTTCTGGAGTTCGCAAAAAGGGCTGGATGAGGTCATGGCTGTGGAGGAACTGGATCTGGTTCTGGAGCAGGAGATGCTGCTTCTTAGCGGCAGGCACCACCTGCCTCTGGAAGTGAAGGGCAAGCTTACAGGGGAGGTGCAGCCCGCGGGTGAGAATTCCGTGGAGTCTGTCAGAAGGGTCCTGGAGGCGTATCTGGGAGAATCCTATATCCAGTACCTGAAAGGTCTGGAGGAGGGCGTAATGGATCCGGGAGCAGCGCAGCCAGGAACAGCACAGCCGGAGACATCCCTTCCGGAAACATCCCTGCCGGTTCCGCCGCTGCCGGTCCGCCCGCCGGTTCTCTGCGCAGGATGTCCCCACCGGGCGTCCTTCTACGCGGTAAAGAGGGCCATGGAAAAGCTGAATGAGGGCCTGGAGGAGGGCGCAAAGCCCATAGAGGGCGTTTACTGCGGCGATATCGGCTGCTATACCCTGGGCAACGCAAAGCCTCTGGATATGGTGGACACATGTCTGTGCATGGGGGCCGGGATTACCATGGCCCAGGGGCTGCAGAGGGTGGAGCCGGATAAACGGTACTTTTCCTTTGTGGGGGATTCCACCTTCTTTGCCTCCGGTCTCACAGGCATTGTCAACGCGGTATACAATGAGGCCAGTCTGACCCTGTGTATCCTGGACAACTCCACCACGGCCATGACAGGCCACCAGCCCCATCCGGGCACAGGCCGGACGATGATGGGAAATGTAGTGGAAAAGGTGGATATCACAAAGGTGCTGGAGGGCATCGGCGTAAAAAAAATACCGTCACGGTGGACGCGCTGGATTTAGATGCGTGTGTGGAGGCTGTGCTTAAGCTGTCCGCCATGAAGGGCGTGAAAGCGGTCATCTTCAAGTCTCCATGTGTGGTCATCATAAAGAGCTCCTGCAAATGCAGAATTGCGGAGGACAGCTGTGTGAACTGCCGGACCTGCATTAACGAGATTGGCTGTCCCGCGCTGGTACTGGACGGGGATGCGGTGCGCATTGACAGCGGCCTGTGCACCGGATGCGGTCTGTGCAGCCAGATTTGTTCCGTGAACGCCATTGAAACGGTTGAGTAGTCCTGCTTCAGACAGACAGGACAGGGAAGATGCTTGGAGAGCGAGGTATATAAGATGACAAAAAATGTATTGCTGTGTGGAGTGGGCGGTCAGGGCACCGTCCTGGCATCCCGCCTCATAGCCCTGGCGGCCATGGAGAAGGGAATGGAGGCCAGGGGAGCTGAGACCATCGGCATGGCCCAGAGGGGCGGAAGCGTGGTGAGTCATGTGCGCATCGGTGGTGAGATATATTCTCCGCTGATACCCCATGGCGGGGCTGATGTAATCATCGGCTTTGAGCCGGCAGAGGCTGTCCGGTGTCTGCCGTACCTGAAAAAAGGCGGCTGTGTGGTGGTATCCCCTGCTCCCATACGGCCGGTGACCGCCTCCCTGACAGGAGGTGCCTATACGGGCCGGGAGATGATGGAATATCTGGAGCGCGCCGCAGAGAACCTGGTGATAGTGGATGCAGCATCCATTGGAATGGAGTGCGGTTCCCCTAAGGTGATGAATGTGGCCCTGCTGGGGGCAGCCATTGCCAGCGGACTGATAGGAATTTCCCTGGAGGAGATGGAGGCAGCCATTGAAAAAAGGGTGCCGGAAAAGTTTAAGGACATGAATATGAAGGCCCTGAAGCTGGGCGCGGCAGCCAGCCCCATGATAAGATAAACGGAGGATTAACCAGATGAAGATGAAAGAATCCCAGTTCCTTCTCATTAAGGAACAGCTCAAGAAACTGACAGCCAAGGAGTGCTTTTACAAGCATAAGCTGGAGGGCGTCAATGTGAATCAGATACAGTCTCAGGAGGATTTTGAGAAGCTTCCCTTTACCTGGAAGGGTGATTTGAGGGAGGCGTATCCCCTGGGGCTGATGGCTGCTCCGGAGGAGGAAATCGTGCGTATTCATTCTTCCTCAGGCACTACCGGAACACCGGTCATCATCCCCTATACCCAGAAGGATGTGGATGACTGGGCGCTGATGTTTGCGCGCTGCTATGAGATGGCCGGCATCACCAATCTGGACCGTATCCAGATTACGCCGGGATACGGTCTGTGGACAGCCGGAATCAGTTTCCAGCTGGGAGCGGAGCGCCTGGGCGCAATGACTGTTCCCATGAGGCCGGGCAATACGGATAAGCAGCTGCGCATGATGATGGATATGAAATCCACGGTTCTGTGCGCCACATCCTCCTATGCCCTCTTACTGGCAGAGGAGATTGCCAAGAGAGGGATTGGAGAGCGCATCCACCTGAGGAAGGGCGTTATTGGATCCGAGCGTTGGGGCGAGAAGATGAGGAACAGGATTGCGGCTGAGCTGGGAGTGGACCTGTTCGACATCTACGGCCTTACGGAGGTATACGGCCCGGGTATTGCCATCAACTGCGAGAAACAGGGAGCCATGCACTACTGGGATGACTACATTTACATCGAGATTGTGGACCCCAAGACTGGTGAGGTGCTGCCTGACGGCGAGGTGGGAGAAATTGTCATCACT